>QNDP01000001.1 GCA_003645975.1 Candidatus Hydrothermota bacterium
CAGGATGTGTAATAAAATCCAATTGTCGAAGGGGAACGGTTACGGATATGGTTCAAACCTCTCCGTGCAGATGTTCGTAAATCTTTTGTGCCAATTTCGGGCCTATTCCCGGAACCTTTTGTAAATCATTCACATCCGCATTTATGATCGCTTCAATCGACCCGAAATATTTGAGGAGCGCATTCCGTTTTGATCGACCCAGCCCTGGAATGAAATCCAAAATCGATGTGAACTTCGACTTGTCGCGGATGTTTCGATGATACTTGATGGCGAACCTGTGGGCTTCGTCCCTGATCCTTTGGAGCAGTCTCAACGCCTTTGATCGATACGGAAGCGCCACAATCCTATCGTCAGGTAGGTGTAGCTCCTCGAACCGTTTTGCCAAAGCGGCGAAATGGACATCTTCGACACCGAGTTCGTCGGCGGCATCCATAGCGAATTCAAGTTGCACTTTTCCGCCGTCGATCAACATCAGGTCGGGCAGCGGCTTGTCTTCGTCCATCAGCCTTTTGAGTCTTCGATAGACGACCTCACGGATCGCTCGGAAGTCATCAATTCCTTCGACCGATTTGATCCGATAGCGCCGATATTCGGATTTTCTCGGTTTTCCGTTGACGAACACCACGACCGAGCCGACCACCGCTTCGCCGAAAAGATGTGAAACATCAACGGCTTCTATGCGCATAGGAGGCGACCTAAGCCCGAGTTCGTTCATCAGATCGATAAGTGCTGGATCGACGACCTCTTCTTCGATTCCGAGCCGCTCGATCTCCTCTGCGAGCAGCCTCGACGCATTGTTGATTGCGATTGCGTAAATGTTTTCTTCATAAGGACTTGGCTCACGAAACTTTATCGACTTGCCTGTCCGTTTCATCACCATCTCGGCGAGAGAGTCGGCATCCGATGGGAGAGGAGAACTCACAATTTCCTCTGCGGTAACGGGATAGGTTGAGTAAAACTGCTCGATGAATGCGTTCAGCACATCCGATTCGCTCCAGCCGCGAGGCACATCGAGCATAAACCCGGCCTTATCGACAATCTTGTCATCGCGGTAAAAAAGCACTATGCCGTAGGCGTATTTTTCGGCACATGCGACTGCCACAAAATCCCTTGCGGCGCCTGTCAGTGCCCTCCGGGTCGCAGACTTGGTCTGTTTGATAGCGAAAAGTTGGTCTCTCAGGGCGGCTGCACGCTCAAATTCCAATTTTTTGGCCGCCTCCAACATCTCGGCTTCGAGCTGGCGCTCAAGCTCGTCAGTCCGTCCTTGAAGGAAAGAGAGCACACCTTTGACCAAATTTTTGTATTCCTCGGGACTTACATCGCCTGTGCACGGACCGATGCATTTGCCGATGTAGTATTCGAGACACGGCTTTATCTTGCGAACCGACGGAAGCCGATATTTGCAGCTACGGATCGGGAACAACCGTCTTATCATCCGCAAAGTCTTCCGCAGGGACGAGACATTGGGATAAGGACCAAAGTAAAGGTTTCCGGACTCGAACTTCGGACGCCTGACAACAGCGACACGGGGGAACGGCTCGCTCATCGTTACCATGATGTAGGGATATGCCTTGCTGTCCTTCAAACGAATGTTGTAGCGGGGTTGATACTGTTTAATCAGGTTGGCTTCGAGGATAAGTGCCTCAATCTCATCGTTTGTAACGATAAACTCGACATCGACAGCCCGCTCGACGCATCTGCGGATTCTCGGATCTTCTGGTTTTCCAAAATAGTAACGAAATCTTTCCTTCAAATTCTTGGCCTTTCCGACATAAAGCGCTTCGCCCCGTTGGCCTTTGAAGATGTAAACTCCCGGAGACTCAGGGACTTTGGCTAAATTGACCTTTTCTTTCCACTTCATGGCCATGAGGCCTATGAGATAGCGGAAAATGAGGATAAGTTCAATGCAGTTTAGCGAAAATTGCGGTATAATCACCCTCATCCTCACATTTTTTCTCCTACTGTAAAGTTCAGGCGGTGAATCACATGGACAAAAAGGTCATGACTGTAAGGCATCTTTTGGTAACGGGAACACCGGGCTGCGGAAAGACGACTTTGATCAAAGAGGCCGCAGAATTTGCCATGAACATGGGATTAAGGGTCTCCGGATTTTACACTGAGGAGATGCGCAGAGGCGGACGGCGCATCGGATTCAAAATCAGGACGATACCGAACAAAAAGGAGGGGATTTTGGCGGCTGTCGGAAAGACCGACCGCGAATTCGTCCGTTATGGAAAATACAAGGTTTTTGTCAAGGATTTCGAGCAGATGGTCATTCCGATAATGAGGAGACGGAATGCGGACATCGTGGTGATCGATGAGATCGGTGGGATGGAACTACTTTCCAAGCTCTTCGGTCTTGAGGTCAAGCGGATGCTCGGCTCCAAGACGCCCCCGATACTCGGCACAATCCAACTCAAAAGGACGCATCTCATTTACAAATGGGGACTTGAGGAGAATGTGAAGATCATCGAACTGCATGAGCTTACTCGGAAACGAGTCCGTGAGGAGGTCAGGGAATGGGTGCTCTCCGTCCACGAACAGCTCTCAAAAAGGTCTTGATCGCCCTGTCGAACATGACAACCAAATTTTGGAACTACATTTCCATGACCTTGAGCCGATCCCGCATTCTGTTCCGAGCTACGCGCAAAATACAGGTCTGGTTCAGGAGGTCTAATCCTGCGAAGCTTTTGATTCTCGGATACTTGACGATAGCGAGCGTCGGCGCATTCCTGCTTTCGCTTCCGATTGCGACCGGCGGAAAGCCCATAAGGTTCATCGACGCATTTTTCACATCGACATCAGCCCTTTGTGTAACAGGACTCATCGTCAAAGACACACCGCAATTTTTTAGTTTTTTCGGCGAATTGGTCATCTTGATCCTGATTTTCATCGGTGGGCTGGGTTACATGACTCTTGGCTACTTCTTTTTGACACAGCTCAGGAGCAAATTGACCGTAAAGAAACTTGTTCTGGAATCGTTTCCCGGTGTCCAAGTGGGCGACCTCATGGAGTTCGTCCTGCGGATCGTCCGGTTAAGTCTGACTTTTCAACTTATAGGAGCTGTCCTGCTTTACATCGCATTCCTCTCGCACGGGATACCCGTTGCGCAGGCGCTGTGGCACTCAATCTTCAATTCGGTTTCCGCTTACTGCAATGCCGGCTTCTCGACATTTTCCACCAGTTTGACCGAATTCAAAGGCGATTACATAGTAAACATCGTGGTCATGAGCCTGATCGTCATCGGAGGACTTGGATTTGTAGTCCTTGAGGAGGTTTGGCAGAGGTTCAGAGGAGGCAGCCTGCCTGTGAAAAAGAAGCTGTCTTTGCACACCAAAGTTGTATTCCTGTGGACGACGATTTTGATAATTGTGGGCTTCGTTTTTATCCTGTTTCAGGAATGGGATAAAAGTTTTTCGGGGTTGAGCCTTCGTGAGAAGATACTTGCATCGCTTTTCCAGTCGATAACGCCTCGAACCGCTGGGTTTAACACGGTTCCCATATCCGATTTGACGCCGGGCACGCATCTTTTGCTGTTGATTTTCATGTTCATCGGCGGCTCTCCGACAGGGACAGCGGGCGGCATCAAGACGACGACATTTGCAGCGCTTTTCATGTGGCTTCTGGCGTATCTCAAAGGCAAGCGGACGGTCGCTTTCAGCGGGCATCGACTGCCTGACAGCGCATTGAGGCGCGGAATCGCCATCTTTTTCGGCGGATTGCTTTATGTGATGGGAGTTACGCTTCTCATCTTCATCGTTGAGCGTGCAAACGCAAAGGATTTCATCCCCTACATGTTTGAGGTTATTTCGGCCTTTGGCACGGTTGGCTTATCGTTTGGCCTCAGTGGAACAAACACGAGCCTTGTGGCCGGGTTTACGGATTTCGGTAAGACCTTAATCATCATAACAATGTTTGTCGGAAAGGTGGGTGTTTTGTCGGCAATGGCTGCGATAATCAGTCGAGAATACGAATACTACCGCTATCCGGAAGGAAAATACATTGTAGGGTGAGACTATGCCGCAATTTTGTGTGATAGGACTTGGAAGATTTGGGACGGCAGTGGCATTGAGCCTCGCACAAAGAGGCCATGATGTCCTTGTCATCGACAAAGACGAAAACCGAATTCGAGAGATAGAAGACTATGTGTCCCAAGCTATTATCCTCGATGTTTCCAACGAGAAGGCGCTCAGATCGCTCAAGCTGGATGACTTCGACTATGTGATCATTGCTATCACGGAAGACATTGAAGCGAGCATATTTACAGCCATAATCCTCAAGGAGGCTGCGAAGGATAAGCCCTATGTGATCGCTAAAGCGGCAAGCGAGATCCATGCAAGCATCCTGCGGAGACTCGGCGTTGACCGCGTCGTCTTCCCGGAAAAGGAATTCGCAAACAAGCTCGTTGAGCGCATAACATCGCCCAACATCTTCGATTACATCGAGTTGTCGCCTGAATACTCCATTGCGGAGATTAAGCCACCGGAAAGTTTTCACGGTAAAACTATCAGAGAACTGGACATTCGAGCGAAATACAATGTCTATGTGATAGCCATCCGCAGGAAAAAAGCGGATTATGCACCCAATGGACAGCTTCAGGTCATCGAATCGGTCATAATCGCCCCTTCGCCAAACGAGGAGATCACGGCCACAGACATTCTGGTTGTCCTCGGACGTGTGGAAGACATTGACAGGTTCAAATCCGCCAAATGATGGGGTGCGGCTGTGAACATCGAGGTCGGAATAGACATCATCGAAATCGAGCGGATACGGGATGTCATCGAGAGGCTTGGCGATAAATTTCTGAAAAGGATTTTCACCGAGCACGAGATAACTACATGTAAGTCTCGTAGTGCCAAAATGATGCAATGCTTCGCCGCACGGTTCGCCGCTAAGGAAGCCTTCATGAAATCCGTCGGTTTGGGAATGAATGGACTCAATTTCAAAATGATAGAAGTCCAAAATCTCGAGTCCGGTAAACCCTTGTTGAAGCTTTACGGAAAGGCCGCAGAGGTAGTCAAAGGAAAAATCGTTAAAGTTTCTTTGAGCCACACCGAAAACTATGCTGTCGCAATCGTGATAGTCTATGAGAATTCGTTGAAAAATCTTTAGGAGACTGGGGATCGGACTTGAGTCAGGACAATTGAAGGAAATGGTAAGTGAATAAAAGAAAGGGTATTCCAAAAAACGGGAAAGTAGAGAGCCGAGCGATAAGTGGTGTAGTGAGAATATGTTACAGATTCTGTGAAGGTGTGGCGAGGGGCAAGGCGAGGATGGAACGGGCAGTTGTGCAAAGAGGGTAATGTATCTTATCGATACTCCGTTACCTATGGTGAACACCAGAAACCAAAATGACTTATACCCATTAAGCCCATAAAACCGAGGCTCAACACTCGTCTTCAAGTTTACGGAAAACCTTTAAGAACTGGCGGAACTCTTCGTGTTGGACATCCCAGACAGCGTCTCTTGGAGCCTCAACAGCTATTCTGCCATCGGAAAGCAGGACTATCCTGTCGGCTATCTTGAGTGCGCTGTGGATGTCGTGTGTTACCACCACACTTGTAACGCCGACATCCCTTTTCAGGGCCAGGATCAAGTCGTTAATCCTGTCTGCGATAATGGGATCAAGGCCGGTCGTCGGCTCATCATAGAGGATGTATTTCGGTTCCGCCACAAGTGCACGGGCTATTGCAACCCTTTTTCTCATTCCGCCCGAAAGTTCTTCTGGCATCAATAGGGCGGCATCCTCCATCTCGACAAGCGACAGGACATCGATCACACGCTGGCGGACCTCGTCGATGGACATTCCACCCCGTTCTATCAGCGGCAGAGCGACATTCTCGAACACGGTCATCGAGTCAAACAGAGCGCTGTTTTGGAAGACAAATCCTATAAGTCTCCGAATTCGATAGAGTTCTGCCGTATGCACATGCGACACATCCTCACCTTCCACGATGACGCTGCCTTTGTCCGGTTTCATCAATCCGACTATGTGCTTCAACAACACGGACTTACCGGTTCCGCTCCTGCCCAAGATCACAAGGAGTTCGCCGTCCCTAATGGTCAAATCCACACCACGCAATACTTGTTTGTTCCCAAATGACTTATGGACACCCTTCAGCTCGATCATTGGTAAATCAAGATGGTTAAAAAGTAATCCGAAATTAGGATCAAGAGTGAGGATGTAACGACCGAATTTGTGGTTGAGCGTCCTACTCCGGTTGCACCTCGTTCCGATTGGAGACCCCAATGTGCACCCACAAATGTGATGATCCATCCGAAGACCGCTGCCTTGATGAGTCCACCCCAGAAGTCCCAGGGCAAAAAGAACAGCCGCACACCGTGAAAATAGACATAGAAAGACACACCGACATTGAGATTTGCGGCTATGCTGCTGGCGAATATCGCAGTGAAGTCCGCTATGACCGTGAGGGCTGGCAGCACGATGATCCCTGCAAGGATGCGCGGCAGCACAAGGAAACGAACCGGATCGATACCCATGCACTCCAACGCATCGATCTGCTCCGTGACTTTCATGGTGCCGATCTCGGCGGCTATACCTGCGCCGACACGCCCGGCGACGATCAGCGCTGTCAAAACAGGGCCAAGTTCGATCATCACCATCTTGGCCACAGCCGCACCGATGTAGTCCATAGGCGCATATCCCCGTCCATAGTATGCGATCTGCACGGTAGTTACGAGTCCGGAGAAGACGGCGGTCAGGATGATCAAAGGCAATGAACCCGTAGCCATTATGTCGATCTGAACCCACAGGGAGGCACGGAGGACTTTCAGGATTTCACGAAAAGCCAAGATACTGCGCCAGAATAAAATAGCTGCTGCACCTATGTGTTCAAAAAACTTCAAAAAAGCCCTTTTCATTCTTAGAATGGCACTTCCGATTCGATGCCCGCATACTCTTCGCTAATTTGTGAAAACGGCTCAAACCGCATGTATTCCTTGATAAAGTGCAGTTTTTTTGTGCCAATTGGCCCGTTCCGCTGTTTGCCGATGATGATCTCGGCAATGCCGGCCACCTCTCGGTTTCGTGGCTCATAGACTTCCGGCCTGAAGATGAACATAACGGTGTCGGCATCCTGTTCGATTGCACCGGATTCGCGCAGGTCCGACAACTGTGGCCGCTTGTCATGACGCTGCTCAACTGCACGGGACAACTGTGAGAGCGCAACGACCGGGATACGGAGTTCCTTTGCTAATGCCTTGAGCGAGCGTGAGATAGCGGAGATCTCCTGTTGGCGCGACTCGGATTTTGGTCCCTGAATGAGCTGGAGGTAGTCGATTGCCAGAAGCTTGACGCCTTCCTCTCTGACTATCCGTCGGGCTTTTGCGCGGAGTTCCATGATCGAGATTGCCGGGGTGTCGTCGATGAAGATCGGTGCCCGTCTCAAATTTCCAGCCGCCCTCGTGAGTTTTGGGATGTCCTCGCTTTTTATCGAACCGCTGCGGACTGCATGGGCGTCAAGGCGAGCCTCCATGCAAAGGAGCCTGTGGACAAGCTGCTCCGTTGACATCTCCAAGCTGAAAATCGCCGTCGGAATGCTTTTCTCTACGCTCAAGTATCTCAAGATGTTCAGAACGAAGCTCGTTTTGCCCATAGACGGTCTTGATGCTATCACGATGAGGTCGCCCGGCTGGAATCCCGAAGTCATGATGTCGATGTCGTCGAAACCTGTGGGTATCCCGGTTATGTGCTGCCTATGCTGCATCAACTGGTTTATCTCCTCGAAGACGCCTTCGACGAAGTCGCTTATTCGCCTGAATCCGCCGTAGAGCCGTCTCTCACGGATGTCCAAAATCCTCTGCTCGGCCATGTCGAGCAGTTCGTCGGCCGAATCGAAAGTTTGCGAATAGGCGTGCTCAAGGATGGATGTGGCGACCTCTATGACTTTGCGATAAACGGACTTCTCTAAAACTATCTCAAGATGGTGTTCAAAGACGGCAGGGATGCTTGAGTCAACGAGTTCGGTGAGGTAAACCGCTCCACCGATCTGTTCGAGCTGACCGCGTTTGGCCAATTCCTCTTTGACGGTAACCAGATCGACGGCCTTCTTTTTCTCAAAAAGGAACGCTATGACATTGAAGATCTTGCGGTGAGCATCGAGATAAAAATCCTCCGGTTTGAGGACTTCGAGTCCGCGCAAAAGGGCACGCTCGTTCAACATCATTGCCCCAAGCACCACAGCCTCAGCGTCTATCGAATGCGGCGGTAACTTTTGATCAGCCATAGCAGGCGATTAGGATAAGGGATAGCAATCCGAGTAAAAAGAGACCGCAGGCCATTGACGATTTCCTTTGCGATGAAGGACTTCGTGTGAAAATTGGGCTCTGCTGATAGAGAAGTCGACCGCTGGGATTTGAAATTTGCCCCCATCCTAATCTTGCCTCCCCTCGCCCTGTGGGAGAGGATTTGATGTTTCCATCCTGAGCTTCTCTCAGAGCAGAAAAGGCCTTGATCGCACTTTACTCGCTAAAGCGATAGGTGGTATAGACATAAAATGAGCAGCCGGATTTCCATGCGTCCGGCGGTAGCCCGGCTTTAACAGAAAGGTGTGATAATGTCTCCTCACGAGTCCAACACTGCTCAATCGGGACTTCTGGCAGATAGGTCGCTTGATGGCCGTTTTTCACGAGAATTATCCCGTGCATCCCCGGAATGTAATCCTTATAACTTGGAATCGGATGCGGCTTGCTGGTGTAAACCGAAATCTTGATCTTGATGTCGTCAAATTCGTCAGCTCGGAGCGGTGGGAATCTCGGATCGTGAAACGCTGCGGCTATCGCCATGTCCTGAACAGTTCGCCACAAAGGTTTGTCGGAGATATGCCTGCCGATGCACCCTCGTAACATCCCGTTCTTCATTATCGTTACGAAAACTCCTCTGCGTTCCAGCAATTTCGGATCTGTAACCTTGTAGTTTGGTGGGTCTTTGCCTTCCAGACGGGCTTTTATTGCGTCCCGTGCCACCTTCAACAGAAACATCCGCTCGTCCTCGTTCAACAGTTCCTTTCGATAAATCGCTATGGCAGAATACCCCACCACTCTTGACGAATCCTTCGTGACATAGGCCGAATTCGCATATTTGAGCAATTTGATGCCGCTGGCGTTCAGCTCGTGCGCCACAAAAAGCCCTGTGACCGTAGCAAAGATGCCGCATAGCTCATACCGTTTCTCAAAATAGCCGTTGTAAAGTTCAACCGGGTCCATCGAAAGAATTGCGGATATGGTAATACTGTCGATTCTTACACACTCATCGTAAGGCCTGTAATGCGAAAGGTCAGTGCTGACGATGACGATGGCTTTTCTGCCTCTTATGAGTTCGACCAGCTTCTGTGCAAAATCCCTGTATTTTTCCGGACGGGCATAACCGACCAGCACGGGTAGAATCTTGAAGTCTTTTTTCAGAACCCTTTGCAGAAATGGAAGTTCCACCTCGAGCGAGTGTTCGGACACATGCGCATTTTTGACGGAATCGGCCACACCGCTTTCGATAAGTTTTGAGGCAAGGGCTGTGTCAACCTCGATCGTTCCCAAAGGCGTTCGATACGAGGCAAATGGAGCTACTGAGATGCCTCTCAGCGGGTATCGATGGCTTGGTCCCAAGAGCACTACAAGGTCGATGTCCCTGTTTTCCAAAAGCTTGAATGCGTTTGCAGCCACATGGCCGGAATAACGATAGCCTGCATGAGGCACTATCAGGACAAGCAGGTTGTCCTCAATCTTCGGAGGATTGGCTTTGGCTATGAGCGTATCGACTAAATCTCGAAGTGCCTTCGGATCAGAAGGGTAAAACATACCGCTGACCGCGGGATAACGCATGGGCTGAAAGGCCACGAATAGGCTCAAAAGGAACGCCATCATGCTCATTCACCTCCTGTTTTTCGTTCACGACCTCATAGAAAAAATTAACCCCCGGCCGTGAGAGACCGGGGGCGAACCAAAGGCGGCACCGAGCATTTTACTTGACAAGCATGAATTTTCCGCTGTGTCCGGTTCCAGCAAGCTGATAGAAATAGAGTCCATTTCTAAGTCCCGGAAGTTCGACCTCATAGGCGCCCTTGTTCAGGAGTCCGAAGTCCTTTCTGAACACGAGCCTTCCGCTGACATCGAAGACCTTCAGATCGACAACCATGGCATAGGGCAGGTTGAGTTTCAGATAAGGGGAGTTACCGTGATAAACCACCGAAACCCCCAATCTGTCCAAAGGATTCACTATATCATGTTCTGATATGCTGAAGGCCGCATCTGAACTTGTGTAAACTCCGTGATTTACCGTGAGGGCGAAGACCATTGTGTCGGACGCCACGACGCCAGTCGCCATGACCGTTGGACTCAAAGTGTCGAACTCCCATGTGCCATCCAAGTCCATTCTTCCCATCAAGGAGATCGTGGTGGAGTCCAATTCGTCCATCAGGATTTCAACGACAAAAGGCCTACCACTTTCGTCAATGTCCAAGTTTACCAGTTCCAGAGTAGGATCGCTCAAATCAAGCAGCATTTCGACATCCTGTGTGCTAAGGTCATACTCGAAGAGTCCCATCGCTGAGGTGGTGCCCATTCCAATGAGGTAAAGTTTTCCGAGACTGGGCGCATATTTCAGGTGCGTGATGAAAACCAAATCTCCTATCGGACCTAGGATGTTCCATGTGCTGCCTCTATCATAACTTACTGCTAATTCCGTGATATGAGTCAAAGTGTCAATGGTAACCGTGTAAACCGTATCTGTTCCGTCGATTGCCGAGAACACTCCTGTCAGAACCGTCGAGAATGTTCTGCCTCCATCGTCGCTTTTCATCAGAACCGGGAGAAATTCCTGTTTCTCAGGTTGGAATGTGTAAAGTAGAAGTTCATCAGGGTTAGTCGGAGAGACCCATGTCACGAATGAAAGGCTAATTCCGGCACTGTCAGGATGTGGTGCACTGCAAACGGGTTCAAATGTGTTACCTCCATCAGTGCTTCGATAAAGCATGTAAAAGTTCGGATTTGGCATACTTAGTTCAAGGCCAAGTCCGCTGACATAAACATACTCAGGATGATTGGCAGAGGTATTGACGGACATAGCCCAAAGCAGGTTTGGAATGGGTTTCTTTGTCCAAGAATTTCCAGCGTTTGAGGTGTGATAGACCATGTTAGTGAAGAAGACATCCATAGAAGGCGATACGATCATGGGAAGCCAACTATCAACAGCATAGAGTTCGGATTGAGCATAACGGCTGACCTGCATAGGGTTGATGTCCCACATTTCTTGGAATGAAACTCCTCTAAGCGCAAGTGATATGTCGTCCATCGTTCCGCTCAAGATGCGCATAACTCCGCCGGAGTATGATGCGTAAATTACGCCAGCCGGTGTGATGTCGATGTCATAGAAAAGGTGAACGGTGTCAAGTGTGGAAAACAGCCATGTGCCGAAGAAAGGATAAGCCTTGAAAAGGCCTGTGCGGAGATGCGTTGCTATGTAAAGCGTGTCGCCGTTGAACTCCACATCGCTTACGCCGATTGCTCCGACAAGCATACCCTCAAATATCGGAGTCCACGAACTTCCACCATCCTCAGAGATGAGCAGCGATACGCCTTCTGCGGCGTGAGTTATGCCGATGCCCATTACGAGCGTGGACGGATCGGTCGGCTTGACCTCGAGATCGTCGCATCCACCGATGCTTCCAGTCGTGTCCTCGAAGACAAGAGACCATGTCTCGCCTCCATCTTCGGAACGGTATATCCTGAAAAGAGGTGGAAGTGCATCGTCCCCAGGAATTCCACAGGCGCAATATACCGTGTCAGGATAGAGCGGAGAGAAGTCGAGTGCGAATATTTCAAGGTCGGCCATCTCGTCGGGCAGCATCCACGAAATCCATGTTGAGCCTCCATCGTCTGATCTGAAGAGCCTTACATCTGAGATTATGTAAATTCTGCTTCCGTAAGATTCGGACATAATCCTGAAATCAGGAACGCTAAGAACAACTTCCCATGTAGAGCCACCGTCCTCGCTTCGGAACACAAAAGGCATTTGGAAAGGAGATGGGGAAGCAACGACTATAACACTGCCATCGCCCAAAGATTGGACGGCGTTCACACCGCCAAAGAACGGTCTCGGCGTCCATGAGACACCGTTGAACACCCATAAATCCAGTTGTGTCAGTGCATAAACCAGATTGGGCAGGTCAGGGTCTGCTGCCACCCGAAAGACAATACCACCCTCCGGACCAGACCAGTTCCATGTCCAATCTGCTTGCGACACAGAGGCTTGCGCATGGCTTGAAAATCGCCCGCCAAAATCCATTCTGGGCATATTCTGTGGCAAACGGAGATTCAAGCCACTAAATGCAACCACGACACCGAGATACACACTTATGATACTCATGAGTTACACCTCCCACTTTGATTTTAAGCCTGTTTTTTCTCGATCATCCCTTTCATCTTCAACCTGACCCCCCCCGACCAGACTTGATCCGAATAGCTGCCGAAACACTTCGGTGTTTTTAAACCAAACATTTAATTTTTTTGAAACAAAGATGAGACAAACGATAACTCTTTTGAAACTGCTAATCAAGTTTTAGCGAAATTACACTTCAACTCCTGCGCTGCGGAGCATTTCAAGGAACTCGTCCTCGTTCACCATCTTGATGCCCAACCGCATGGCCTTCTGATATTTCGATCCCGGATTTTCGCCGACCACGACGAGGTCGGTTTTGCGGGACACCGAGTTGGACACCCTGCCGCCGAGCATCTCCACATAACTTTTCGCTCGGTCTCTGGTCATCGAACTCAAGGCGCCTGTGAACACTACGGTCTTCCCAGCAAATGGCGACTTCTGAACCTCCTCTTTTCTCACCTCTTTCAATTTCAGCCCGGCTTTGAACATCTTGTTGATGACCTCGATGTTCCGCTTCTCCTTGAAGAATTCCACGATGCTTCTGGCGATCTCAGGGCCTATGCCTTCGATTTGAAGTAGTTGGTCATAAGTGGCTTTCATCAACTTCTCCAGCGATCCGAACTTATCCGCCAACAGCTTCGCTGTGAACTCTCCGACATTAGGTATCCCTATGGCGTATAGGAACCTGTGCAGTGGGACATCCTGTTTTGCACGGTTGATTCCGTCGATCAGGTTTTGGGCCGATTTGTCGGCGAACCCCGGAAGCTTCAAGATGTCCTCTTTTTTCAGGTAGAAGATGTCGGCGAGGTCTTTGACAAGTCCTCTTTCCACAAGGAGTTGTGCGGTCTTTCCGCCGAGTCCCTCGATGTCCATAGCGCGTCTCGATGCGAAATGTATCAGCGCCTGAACGAGTTTTGCAGGGCACGAGATGTTGACGCATCGGTAGTAAGCGCCTTCCTTGACGACATCGGCGCCGCACACCGGGCATCTGGTCGGCGGCTCAATCGGCCTCTCCTTCCCGGTTCTCTTGTCCTTAACGACCGAAACGATCTCCGGAATGACATCACCGGCGCGCTGAACCACGACGGTGTCTCCGACACGCACATCCATAAGTTTCACATAGTCAAAGTTATGCAATGTAGCCCTCGAGACGATCACGCCGCTCACCTCGACCGGCTCCAGCACCGCAACAGGTGTGATAGTTCCAGTCCTTCCGACCTGATAGACCACATCGAGGATCTTCGTTGTCCTCTGTCGAGGCTTAAACTTGCCAGCGATCGCCCATCTCGGACTTCTGGCGGTCGAACCCAGCCTCTCCCAAAGCTCCATATCGTTGACCTTCACCACAATGCCGTCCAATTCGTAATCGAACGAATCCCTTTCGCTCTCGATCCGATGGTAAAACTCGATCACCTCGTCGATGTTTTTGCATATCCTTCGAGGTTTTGCGGCCTTAAATCCGAATTTTTCGAGCGTCTCCAAGACCTCCGAGTGTTTTTTAAAGCTGATCCCTTCGACAACGCCGACGCCCCAAGCGATGAAATCCAATCGCCTCTGGGCGGTTATGTTTGGATCCAACTGTCTCAGGGAGCCTGCGGCTGCGTTCCTCGGATTTGCGAATGTCTTTTCGCCTCGTCTGGCCAGCTCCTCGTTCAGTTTTTGGAAATCCTTTTTGCTCATAAGGACTTCGCCTCTAACCTCTATCCGTTCGGGCACAGGGAGGTCCTGAACTTTCAACAGCCTCATAGGCACGGTTTTGATAGTCCTGACATTTGGTGTAACATCCTCGCCGACAATGCCGTCGCCTCTCGTCGATGCAAGTGTATATTTTCCATCGACATAGACTATTTCGCAGGACAGCCCGTCGAACTTGGGTTCCGCAACATATTCGATTTCTGCGTTCATCGGCAGGCCGAGCACTCTCTTTATCCGTGCGTCGAAGTCCCTAAGTTCGTCGTCGTTTCGGGCGTCCTGAAGCGAGAGCATCGGGATGGAATGTCGGACTTCGCCGAACTCCTTGCGCGGCGGTGCTCCGACACGCTGTGTCGGCGAGTCAGGTGTAACGAATTCGGGATACATCTCCTCAAGTTCTACAAGTTCACGAAACAGCTCATCATATTCGTCATCAGTAATTTCTGGCTCGTTCAGCACATAATATCGGTAGTTGTGGTAATTTATGAGTTCCCTAAGCTCCTCAATCCTTTTCTTTGCCTCTTCCCTGCTCAATTTGCGCATTTTTTTCCTTGTCATGGCAAAAACCTCCGATTTTTGTTTGGAACTTCAAACATTTACGAGGCATCGGACACGATTTCAAGGTTAAGATAACGCAATTTTTCCGACCTAATCAACGGACTTAAAAGGTTCTCAACCGTGCGGATATGTCATGCTCCAAGTCTTCCATTCTTATGGAGTTGACGACATGTCTCATTGCCGTAAAAGCGATTAACGGGCATCACATCGCATCGAAATAGTCGATCGGTGCATCGCCCTGTCTGTCCAGCCAGTGGTCTAAGATACTGTCTATTTCGGCTCTATGGCTTATGAGCCAATCTGTGGCTTCTGGCAGGTGTTTCTTTATGAACCTTATTCCGCTTTTTGGTCTGCCGAGCAGTGAGTAATGGATGTAGATGCCAACGACTTGTCCTCTCAGGTCTTCGGCAAGGCCTTCCTGCTTCCGCTCCTCCTCGTAATATTTGGCCTTCCATTCAAAAAATTCGGTCTTGAAGGTGTCCAGTTCTGCCTTGATAAGTGCAGGAAACCTTCTTGTAACATCGTATAACCTTCCGTGCCTGTAATGGACATAGGATGTGAAGGTCGGCATACACGCCACGCAGGTGGTATCGTAGCAGATGAAGGCATCGTTTTCGATGATTATCTCAGGGAGTCCCTTGTGATCGAGATTTTTGACACCTCCGAACAACCCGGCTTCGCCTTCAAGTCCTGTCGTGCGGACAAGTTCTCCGTGCTTTATCTCGAAGATGTTGAATGTTTCGCAGCAGTGCGCTCCGCCGGTGTAGTTGTGCATCACAATCTCCTTCACACCATCGCGATCAAGATCATAGAGTTCCACAGGCGGAAACAGGTAATATTTTCCGTTGGAATCTCGCACATTGAAGGCATACCAATAGACGATGGTGTCGATCAGGCTGTCGTTTTTGTAGATGTAAAGCTTTTGAAGGAATTGTCTGTCCTCGAAAGGATAACCCCAAACGAATTTGAACCCCTTGTAGCTCAAAGAGTCCTTTTTGGGCGGCGGCAACTTGAGGGTGCTCTTCCGTCGAGCCTTTTGAGAAGCGCTGCGCTGAGTGGTTTCCGGAACCTGTTGGACGGCTGTCCGTTTCTCTCTTTTGCATGTCGTCAACAAAAGGCCGGCAATCATCACAAACACAACAAATTTAATATGATACCGCATCGCCAACTCCTCCGTTTTACAAATTTGTTACTGCTCCGAGCTCAGATAATCAACGAACATTTTTGGACTTATAGCCCATTCCAAAAGGTTGGAATTTCGATTTTACTTTCTTTTTGACACTTCGCCGACCTTTGTCAATGCGTATTTCGTGAAGATCGGCCCGACAAGCTCGGAGATGATGGTCGCCGCAATTATCACCGTCAAGAAGGCAGGTCCGATCGATTCTCGGAATTCGTTCCTGACAAGGATTGCGAGTCCGAGAGCTACGCCGGCCTGCGGCACAAGTCCAAGTCCTATGTAGTTGCGAATCTTTTTATCCATCCGCCCGATAAGTGCACCTGTGAAAGCGCCGACATATTCGCCGAACGGCCTCGAAATCAGGTAGGCAATACCCCAGAGTCCCATCTTCTTAAGAAGTGGAATTTCAAGCGATGCGCCACTCAGGACAAAGAAATATAGGAAAAACGGCCAATCGATCCGTTTGATTATGCGGAAAGGCCGTTCCGTCATTCCGCCGAAATTCGCCACAACCGTGCCGAGCGCCATGTTCGCCAGGAGGCTCGAAAGTCCGTAATGGACGCTTATCCCGGATGTCAGTAAAATCGCTCCGAACACGGCTATCAACAGGTCGGTCTCTGATGTGAGCCGTTTCATAAACGATACGAGCACGAATCCGACGAGCATTCCGAGCGACAGCGACAAGGCAATCGTGCCGGCCGCCTTCAGCAGTGCTATCGCTATCTGCGAGTTGCTCATGTTGTGGACGAGCAACATCTTTGCGACGGTCTCCGCAAGTGCAAAGACCATGATGCCCCAAGCGTCATCGATTGCGACGACTCCGAGCAACGTCTCGGTAAACGGCCCTTTCGCACCGAGTTCGCGTATCACCATAACCGTTGCAGCAGGTGCAGTTGCAGGTGCTATCCCGCCGAAAAGCAGCGCTTCGTAAAGCGGCACGCCGACCAATCTCATGACCACAGTAACGATCACCAGAGCGCCGACCACTTCGCCCCAAGACACGAGGAACACGCGCCTGCCTATCCTCGAAATCGAACTTTTGGAGAAGACCTGACCGAGCGAGAACGCTACCATGCTGAGAACCACTTCTGCGACGAGCGGCATCGAGTCTATCAGGTTGTGCGGCACTATGTCGAGACAGTAGGGGCCTATGAGCACCCCAAAGATAAGGTATGCGGTTACCGCAGGCAATCTCAAGTGGCTCAACAACTTTGAGAATGCCAACCCCAAAAGGAAGATAAGCCCGGAAATCAAAATCAAAGGCCCATGCATGGCTATCAGCTCCAATCCGTTGTGTTAGAATGAGATTATAGCTTTCAACCTCACACCATCAAACTCCGGTTCGTAACGACAAACGCCGCCGGAGCACACCAGCTCCCTCCTCTGTTTGCCCACTGTGAGATTAAGTTGAACTATATCAAAAACTTGTGTGAAAACATCCAACTTAGTCCAAGTGCCTGTTGAATCGCCACTTCGGTTCTGAAAAGTGGCCACAACGGTCAGCATCTCAACAGGCGACCAGCTCAGTGAAAGATCGGTGTCGAGATAACTTGCCTCGTGCCCGTCGAGTCTATGACGCACAAGTGTCGAAATTTCGATGTCATGCGGAACAAACCACTTGGATTTCACAGATTTCTCGATCCGATCATGAATCCCGGCCGACCAGGCCTCTCGGATGTCCGCATATTCCAAATCGATCGTGAGTTTATCCGACGAAATCTCCAAAAAATGGTCGTAAATCCAGCCCCTTTTGCCTGCAAACTCACCTCTTGTAACCGAAAACTGGCTGTTCAACCTGATATTTTCGATCAAATGACTGAGCGACAAAGAATAAGCCGTTTCGTCCCTGCCGTCGTTCAGATAGATTCCCATGTGATTGCATGTCGGCGGGAGCATGTAGTCATGTCCGAAACGGTTCATCCGCTCAAAATCGACGGTTGCATTGAAGCCCGAAGGATCGGCATAGGCGATCCCAAGATAAATGGCATAACCAGTTGTGTCCCTGTAATATGTCCTGTTCCAGCCGCTCCGAAATGCGCATTCTGTGTAAAAAGCCAAATTCCCCTTGTAAGCCCCGCCGAAGACCGAGACGAAATCGGTGTGGTGCTTTTTGTCCATCAAAGTCTTTGGGTAATTGAGCCGCATGTAGCCGCTACCAAGTTCGACCGTAAGTCCAGCCGAAATCAAGCGCTCAAACTCGGCGGAACCGCCCCAGATCACTTCGGCAGTGTCGTTTCTCAGGTCGTAGAACACATAGGATCGAGGTTTGCCCCAGAACGCCTTCAGCCTAAACGGAGCAATTTGGATGTTCGTGATGAACCCGTTGACGAACCGGTCGAGGAATGCCGACTCCTCCTCGCCAGCGTAAAGCAGAAACCCGCGCCCGATGTTGTCCGTAAAGGTTCCAACTCGTATGCTCGCAACGCTGTAAGTTCCTTCGAGCCAATATTTTTGCAGCTTCTTCAGTGTGTCAAAAGGCGCATTGGTGTCCGGGATATAGGCGTGATATTCGAGGCCGCCGCCCAGCGAATAGACATCACCGAAATAGCTGAAGTTCAAGTTAGTTTTGTTTATCAACCAGTCCTCGCCGGTTTTGAGATGCCAAAACTCAAAATTTTCCCATCCACCAAAACTGAATTGGGCTAAGATGGTCAAAATCAAGAGATTCATTGCGCGACTATCCTGATTTTTGCCGAGTCGGCCGCCGTCGGAGAGCTCTTGGCCGTCGCCCTCACCGTCAACTCCGTGCTGTCAACTGTCGCTGCATAGACCTCCACAGTGATGTCGATCGAGTCATCGGGTGCAAGCATGGATGTCCAACCGATCGAATCCGGCAGGCAAACCGGGCCGACGCACAGCGTTTTGAACCATCCCCCTGGGAGTTCGCCGCTGACAACAACTTGAAATGAATCGGGCTCGTAACCGACATTTTTCAACCACATGGGCACATAGACCATATTTCCATGAGTTGTCAAAAAAAGCGTGTCCTGTGAGATAAGTTCTGGGCGCCCGCCGGTCGAAGCCGTGTCCTGTGCCAATTGACGCCATTCGATCATAGCTGCCTGTTCGACCTCTCGTGTTGCATCGTCCTGGACAAAGACGACAAAGGCGATGTTCTCGGCCGTCCAGTCGGGTTGAATTTCAAACGGGACTGCGATAGTGTCGGACTTCGCTGTGAGTGGGATGCCGTTGGCGTCGGGCAGGAATCTTCTGAGGACGAAGTTGTAAGTTTCGCCTTCAAATTCCAATCCCGACTCGACAAGGGCTATGCGGAGCGTTTTGCCAGAATAACTTCCGTCCAATACGATATTGAGTTCGCCTGTGAATTCGCCTCTGTGGCCGTTCAGTTCGATTTTGACATTGGAACCGATCGCTATGCGCGAATCCAACTGATTTTCCCAGCCTTCGATGTCTCTGATGCCCTCGTTCTCCATGACACCGTCGAAAATGGTGTAAGGATAGCCATGAGTTGAGCTTCCGAAATAGAAACCTTCACGGTTGCGGATTTCGTCTCCTGCCGGGAGTCCGCTGAACGGATCGAGTGGGTTGTAAAGTGGGGAATGGTATTTGATTGCGACGGCTTTACCCATATCGACCATGCTGTCGGCGAATGCATCGGCCATCGGGCAGTTTTCACAATAGACATTGGTGAACAGTTCTATCAGGACGGTGCGATGAAACTCACCGGATTCGTTTTCGCCGCCTTCGTCCTCCTTCTGACAGCTTCCGAGAATAGCTATCAGCACAATGATCAGCAAAGACTTATACCTCATGGGATACCTCCGATTTGGAATGACTTTGAATTCGAGGGCAAGCTTTAAGGAATTGTCGGTCAAAATTCAACAGCATCGCAAACTGGATCAAACCTAACGGAGTTTAAATTTTTGAATATCAAAGAATTGGACGACCGATCTATTTCGAGAATCCGAGTTTTGCCAGCAAGGCCTTCGGCTTCACCCTGTTGAGCGAAAAGCCGAGCTCGTCTGGTGTGAAGCCCATCGCAAGGCCAAGCAGTTGCGAATAGTAAATCACTGGCAATTTGTATTTTACATTGAAGGTCTTTTCGATTTTCTTCTGATTGCCCTCGAACATGACCGAACAGAACGGGCAGATGGAGATAATCGCATCTGCTCCTGCTTCCTTAGCGCCGTCGAGCTTCTTTTTGGCCATCGAATAGGCCGTCTGCTCGCGCACGCCGAGCACGCCACCGCCGCAACAGTAATGTTTGTGCCTGTGCGGAATAGGCTCTGCGCCTGTAACTCTGACAAGCTCGTCCAGCGATTTCGGGTCTTCAGGGTCGTCAAATTCGCCGTAAGCCTCTTTGGGACGGACAAAGTGGCAGCCGTAGTGTGGCGCAACACGGAGTTCATGCAAAGGCCTTTTGATGAAGTTCTTGAGGTTGTCAAGGCCAAAGTCCTCGTAGAGTATCCTCGCGAAATGCTTGACCTGAACCTTGCCTTCGTAGCGAAGTCCAAAGAGGTTCTCGAGTTTGGAGTTTATCCGCTCCTTGAGTTCCGGATTGTGGTCGAGTTCATGCTTGGCCTCCGCCATCGTAACAGTGCATGCATTGCAAAGTGTGAGGATGGGCAATCCTTTTGCTTCGGCAAGTGCCAAGTTTCGAGCGGTCATAAGGATAGACGCTTCATGGCTTATCGACTTCAGTGGAAAACCACAGCAGGTGAATTCGGGGATGTCAACAAGTTCAATGCCAAGAGAGGACAACACCTTACGGGCAGATATTTCGTAGTTCAAGCCGCGCACCGGGATAGTGCATCCGATAAAAATTGCGTATTTCATGCCTATTCTCCTTCTTTTTTCAACAGTTTATCAAGACCTTCTGCTTCAATAATTTTTTGCGCTATCTCGGCAGTCGTTGACTGCTCAATTGGAGGTAATCCGTATTTTTGGCGTTTCTTGTTGTCAAATTCGGTCACCTCATAGATGTTACCGAGTTTGTAAATGAAATCGAGCTGGGCAGTGAACGAAGGGTGGATGAAGCCTTCACGGACAGCGATGTTTCGGATTGCGGTCATCAGGTCGGTGATCTTGACGCCCTGTGGACAGCGCTGTTGACAGAGATAGCAACCCGAGCAGAGCCATACAAACTCCTCTTTGAGAACAGCCTCCTTCATGCCATAGAGCGCCATTCTGATTATTCTGCGAGGATTGTAGAAGGCATCGACGAGCGTAACCGGACAGGAAGCGGTGCAGGTTCCGCAGGCGAAGCAGGCGGTTATCATCTCACCGCCGGGCTCCTTCATGATCTCATATTTAAATTTTGGGTCAAGCTCCGAAACTTTTATTATCTCCTTGCTCATGTTTGACCTCCGCAGCGGATTATAGCATAGACCAAAAAATATTGCAATTTGAAGTGAATTGAAAGGATTTGAATTATAGAGGCAAACAGTGTTTTCATTCATGCTTCTGTTTGCATCAAGTCCAAACACCGGCTATCTTCGTGCCACAGTAAGGGCATTTGCCATCCGATGTTATTTTGTTTTCCATGACCGAGAAGCCCCACCGCCTTATCAACTTACGATGACAGTTCGGACAAACCGTGTCCTCACTCTCTCCGGGCACATTCCCGACATAGATGTATTTCAGGCCGACCTCATAACCTATGTCTCTGGCGCGCAAGAGGGTCTCCAGCGGCGTCGGCGGGACAAACCGCATTTTGTAGTGGGGATAAAACCGTGAGACATGCCATGGCGTATCTTCGCCCAACTCGTTTTTTATGAAATCCGCAACCGCTCTAAGTTCGTCCTCGCGATCGTTGTAGCCCGGAACCACCAATGTGGTAACTTCCAGCCAGATGCCAAGTTCTTTGAAAACTTTTATGGAGTCGAGGAGTTCGCTCAGCCGTGCACCGATATAGCGGGAGTAAAACTCGCGATTCATTCCCTTCAGATCGACATTGGCACCGTCGAGATAGGGAGAGATGGCCTCCAGTGCGTCCCTCGTGATGTAACCGTTTGTTACGAAAACATTTTTGATCCCACGCTCATGCGCAAGTTTGGCCATGTCATAGGCATATTCGTAAAAAACAGTCGGTTCCGTGTAGGTGTAGGCTATGACCTCGCAGTTGTGCTGCTCGGCAAGCTCGACAGCGGTTTCGGGCGGAAGGTCATAACCCTCGATCTGCGTCGGTTGAGATATGTCCCAGTTCTGACAGAACTTGCACCTAAAATTGCAACCGACTGTGGCTATCGAAAACGCCCGTGCACCAGGCAAAAAGTGAAATAGAGGCTTCTTTTCTATCGGATCGATATGCACAGCTATTGGTTTGCCATAAACCAGAGTGTAGAGTTTGCCGCCTATGTTCTTGCGGACTTTGCAGATGCCGATCTGACCGTCTCGAAGGATACACCGATGACGACAAAGTTCACATCTGACCTTACCATCGCCCAATTTTGTGTAGAACATTGCTTCTTTGATGTTTTCCATCAATGCATCACCACCTCTGTGATTTTTTCGGATTTGTGCACCGTTCAACAAAACATTTTTATTATACACGACTTCGGCGATCCATCGATTCGGACGGAAGTTTGAAAGTTAACAGTTTCCTCTCTTCCTTAGCTTTCTGGATAGGAGACACGGTTATAGCCATGAGCGCCTTTGTGCTTGTATTTATCCTTGACAAGGTTAAAAATGTAAAAAGTTGATAAAATCAAAGTAGGGGAGCGGACAGAAAAATAAACAATGCCAACATGTTGGGAATCACTTAACGGGGTCTATTTTAGGAAGGAGGTTATGAGTCATGAGGATAAAAAACAAAATCTTGTTCATTACTATTGTGATTTTAGCTTCGGCATCTGGCTTGATTGGCCGGAAATATCTTCAAGGAGAAAAAGAAATAATTTCTACGAACGGAACAGTGAGATATATTCCTTTAGAGGGAGGATTCTATGGGATTGAAACTGATAAAGGTGAAAAATATCTACCTTTCAATTTGCCTGACGAGTTTAAAAAGGATGGATTAAGAGTTTGGTTTAAAGCAAAACCCAAAGAGGCTGCTACATTTCACATGTGGGGAAAACCGGTTGAGATTTTGGAGATCAAGTCTATCGAGAAGATGCAAGATCCTTCCCAAATAAAAGTCGCAATCCTTTATGAAAGAATAACAGATGGGCTTTATCATCCCTCAAGAATAAGAACTTACGAAGATTTGGTAAAGATTTTAAAAGAAACAAATCCTGATTTAGTTTTTAGAATCTGGTGGAGATGGACTCCAACTCCTGAGTCGCTTCCTTCAAATACTCCTATATATCAGGCAGGACATACCTATCAACAGCTTGAAGAAACATTAAGAAAACTCAAAAGAGATTTCCCAGAAATTAGGTGTTGGTTTGGAGCAATTCCTACTCAGAGAATTAACTTTAAAGAAAGAGACCCAATAACGGGAAAAATCTACTCTCAAGAAGAAACCCGGCAAATGGCCTTAGATCCTCAAAAATGGGGAATTAATTTCTCAAAAGAAAGACTCCAAAAATTAGCTCAGAAAAGAGGGACAGGTAGACACGGATATTTTCCAGATG
>QNDP01000002.1 GCA_003645975.1 Candidatus Hydrothermota bacterium
GCTCAGAATGAGATTCGGCTATCAAACTGCAACGATTTGACGGCCAAATGCAGTTTTAGAGAATGTCTAAGCCATCCAAAATTGACCTGCCGATTTAGCTTCTATTTCAAAACAGATATGACAAAAAGGACGCTAAATCCAACTTGATTTTAGAAAGCTGACTTTACGCTGCTGCCTTTTTGCCAACCTCGAGAAAGACCTCTTTCCAGATCGGCTCCGTCAGTTCTTTCAGTCGGTTGTCATATTCGACAAGTCCCTTGTAATAATTCGGATCTTTAAAAGCGGCATCGGCGTTTTCATCTTCCGGTTTGACGCCCACCTCATCGGCTATCTTCCTGAATTCAGCATGGTGGTCTCGTATCATGCACGGCATCAACCAGTTTCCGGGTGTCGAATGGAACTTATAACCGTATTCGTGCTGCCATCTCCGTATTTTTTCAAAGAAAGGCGTTACGATGGCATCGTTTAAGTTGCCACCGTTGGCGTATATCTCGTTGATGTTGGAGACATAATAGGGAATGAACACGCAGGGCATCACATAGCCGTTCCAATCGATATAGAGGTATCCGCCGGGGCGTCCAGCGGCTATGCATCCGTCCGAGACCACTCCACTGTTCCAGAAGTCGGCAACGAAATAGCGCTTTTCACGCACCATCTCGCGCCATTTCCAATAAAGCGCGACACGCTGCTCAGGCGTTGGCATCAAATCCAGAGTTATCTGTCTGCCGATGGGCATGTAGTGGAACAGCCAAGCATAAGTGGCACCCAACTCCTCAAAATAATATTCGTAGAACTCGGTTTTCATGAGCAGAGGGGCATTCAGCCTCGTAACAGTTACGGAGATGCCGAATGGGACTCCGAACTCCCGAAGATTGTCCATTGCCGCAAGGACCTTTTTGAACACGCCCTTCCCTCTCCTCTCATCCGTCTCCTTTTCGTAGCCTTCAACTGAAATTGCAGGGGTTATGTTTCCAAGTTCCGCCATCCTCTTTGCCATCGCTTTGTCTATCGTAGTTCCGTTGGTATACATTAGGAAATACATGTCCGGATGCATCTCGTAAAGGTCGAACACCGTTTTCCCATTGTCCCGGTAAATCGTGGGTTCGCCTCCTGAGATCACGATGAATCTACTGCCCCAAAAATCGTGCGCCTCTCGGACTATTCTCTCAAAGACATCAAAACGAAGCTTTTCAAGGTTTGCACCAGATGCCGCATAACACCCGATGCATCTGAGGTTACAGGCCTTGCCCGGACTGATCGTCAGGAAACTCGGCGGATAAAAGCCGTATTGCTCACGAAATGCACGCTCCGCATCAGCTCCACTGTGAAGAAGCGCACCTTTGACGAGTGATTCTATCATCTTGTTTGCCACAGCACGAGAGAAGTATCCCCTTTCGATGTTGCGGAATGCGGACACAGCTATCGACATTAACATGTGATATTTGTCTTCCTGCACCTTATGCGGCCGACCTTTCGGGTTGTTCAGAACGATCTGACGGAATATCAAGTCATCGAGTTTTTTGAGAAGATAATCACGTCCCTTCTCGGTAGAAATTAAAGCTTTCAAAACAGTCACAATCCCTTCAGCTTTCACTCTCTCGACCAATTTGTTCATAATTCACGCCTCCTTTTGTTGGGTTGGCAAATTTCTGATGTTGTCGCATAATTCTAACCGACCGGTCGGTCGAAATCAAGGGTGGAGGTCATGATGATGAGGGTCGATAAAGTTGAGAAGCGCAAAAAGATACTTGAAGGTGCTTTGTTAGTTTTCGCTGAAAAGGGTTATCACAAGACCAAAATGGTGGATGTCGCCCACAAGGTCGGCATAGGTAAAGCGACGATTTACGAATATTTCCGAAACAAAGAGGAGCTGTTTTTCTCGTTGATCGAACTGTTGGAGACCAGATTATTGCATTTTATCGAAGATGCGGCACGGTCAACAGAAGATGTCGAAAGCAGACTCAAGCGCGTGATCAACTCACTATTTGAGGTCTATATCCGATGGGAGAACGCGTTCCGTGTGCTCTTAATGTTTTGGGCTGAACTTCTTAGAAAAGGTGAGACTCGCCCGATTCAGGAAAAACTAAAGGATTTCTATGCCAACTTGATGCGTCTGATCGAAACGATTTACAAAGACGGGCTCAAAAAACGCAAATTTAAAGAGGTAATGCCACCAGAACAATTTGCTCGATCTGTAATCGCTATGGCCGATGGGCTCACTTTCCAATGGATTCTCAGCAACAAAAGTTTCGATCTCATCGATTCGGGACGCAAATGCGCTGAGTTTATCGTCAATTCGGTTACTGCATGACATATCGGCATCAGACGGATGCGTTATCATTCAACGCCGACTTTGAGGGTTATCAATCATGGCGAAAAAGAAAAGCAAACTCGGGCAAGTGTTTTTGATAGACAAAAACATCGTGAAAAAAGCGGTGGAAACGGCCGAAGTAACTGAGGGCGAATGGATTATCGAGGTCGGACCCGGAAAAGGTATTTTAACAGAAGCTTTGTTGAGCACTGGCGCAAATGTGATTGCCTTTGAGTTAGATAGAAAGTTGATCCAAAAACTCAAAAAAGACTTTTACCTTCTGATAGGCGATCGACTGTGGATCTTCCATGAGGACTTTTTGAAAGCCGACATCAGGCGGCTGGCCGAAGATTTTGGCGTCAAAAAATTTAAATTTGTCTCCAACATCCCCTATTACATCACACAGCCTATTTTTGACAAGTTGATAAGAGACAAAGATTTATACTCTGCGATCTTCATGACAATTCAAAGGGAAGTCGCTCAGAGGATAATTGCGAAGCCCGGAACATCGGAATATGGGTCGCTAACGATTTACATGAACTACCATTTTGTGCCAAAGATCGAATTCGGCATCTCCTCGAGCTGCTTTAGGCCTCGTCCCAAAGTCAGTTCCTCGTTCATTTCATTGCATCCCCGTCGAAATCCACCGGTTCAACTCAAAGACGAAAGGCTCTTTTTCAGGATAGTCCGTGCATCTTTTTCTATGAGGCGGAAGAAGTTAAGGACTGTTTTGAGGTCAGTTATGCGGAGCCAATTTGAATCGGTCAGGAACGAGGCGGAGGAACTCATCGACCTCGACCGTCGAGGTGAAACCTTGAGCATGGAGGAGTTCGCTCTTTTGGCCAATCTTTTTGCGCAGCACGAAAATGAACCAAACTAAAGCGAATGACCTTATAATAGAAACACTTCTCTGGCATTCAAGGAGGTTATTCTGATCATGGATATTTTGAAAAAGCTCCTCAAAAAGAACGAAACCAAGCTGTTATTAGTTGTGGCGGATGGGCTTGGAGGAGCGCCTCACCCAAACTACGGGTATAGGACAGAGCTTGAAGTAGCCAATAAACCAAACCTTGACAAACTTGCACGCCACAGCGTGCTCGGCCTCACCATCCCAGTTGAACATGGCATCACACCGGGCAGTGGCCCTGCCCACCTCTCCCTGTTCGGTTATGACCCCATTGAAATCCAGATAGGTCGTGGTGTGCTTGAAGCACTTGGCATCGGGTTCCATTTGGGTCCCAACGATGTGGCAGCACGAGGCAACTTCGCCACCATCCACGACGGCGTCGTCGTGGACAGGCGAGCCGGCAGAATTTCGTCTGAGGAATGCAGTCGTCTGATAAAAAAGCTCTCCGAACACATAAAATCGATTGACGGAGTTGAAGTTATACTAAGACCAGGCAAAGAGCACAGATTTGTCGCCATTTTCCGCGGAGAAGGACTCTCCGACAAACTCTCAGATGCAGACCCACAAAAAGATCACATGCCGCTCGTGGAAGCCAAGCCGCTGGCGGCCGAAGCGTCGAGAACCGCCGATGTGGTCAACAAGTTCATCCGAAAAGCCAACGAGATATTAAGAGACGAGCCGCAGGCAAACGGCGTGTTACTGAGAGGGTTTGCGAAATCTCCGAAGATCGAACCATTTCCTGAGAAGTATCAGCTCAGGGCAGTCGCTTTGGCGGTCTATCCCATGTATAAAGGCCTCACTCGACTCTTGGGACTGGAAACACCTGATGTCGGCGAAACCTTTGAGGACGAAGTCAAGGCTTTGAAGGAACTTTGGAACAATTATGACTTCTTTTACATCCACTTCAAGGACACCGACAAGGCAGGTGAAGACGGTGACTTCGAGCTTAAGGTCAAAAAAATCGAGTATTTCGACAAATTCGTGCCGGTTTTTGTTGACCTGAACCCGGACGTTTTGGTCATCACAGGCGATCATTCCACACCTGCGATAATAGGCGGACATTCGTGGCATCCCAATCCGACGCTGCTTCATTCCAAAGTTGCGGGAGTTGACGATGCCCGTTTTTTCACAGAGAAGGAATGTGCAAAAGGTTATCTTGGAATATTTTATGCCAAATATCTCATCAATTTGATGCTCGCAAATGCGGGCAGATTGAAAAAATTTGGCGCTTAAAATAAACTCTCGTTTCGCTCTTCAAAAAGAGGTGTTTTAAGATGATTTCAAAGCAGGAGTTAATTCATAGGATTTTTATGAAAATGAAAGCCGAGTGTGGAGCTTTGAAAGAAGTTGCTTTAATCGGAACTCAAGACGAGGGGACTATACTCATCGGTCAAAACTTCACTGACATGGCGCCATCGTTTGCAGAAATGCTTTTACCCTCATTGGTAAAATTTGAGAATTTTTATAAAGGCACCGAGATCGGGGAAATCGATGAGATAAACCTGTTTTTAGGCGATACCGTTCTTCTCATAAAATCTCTTCAGACTCAAGGGATTTACCTGTTGGTGGCTTTCAATGGGAACTTTAAAAATGCTGCCCAATGTGTTAGGCCATATTTTGAAAAAATAAAAAATGTTATAGGGGGTAATCATGGCAAAAGTTTTGATCGTCGATGACGATGTGTCTCTTACCGTGCTGTTACAAAACACCATCACGAAGGCTGGATTTGAGGTGTATGTAGCCCATGATGGTATAGAAGCCCTTGAAAAATTTGCTCTCATCATGCCAGATGTTGTTCTGCTCGACATAAATATGCCGTTTCTCGACGGGCTTAAGGTCGGAGAACTGTTGAGGACTTACTTGCCGGAGGCTGAATATGCCATGATCTACCTGACGGTCAAACAAGACATAGAGAACAAAAGGCAGGCCTACCTAAAACTGAATGCCTTCGATTACCTTGAAAAGCCATTTGCGACCCTGCGAGAAGTCGTTTTCAAGATTCAGGAGGGGATTAAAAAGCTCAAAATTTTCAGAAAGTTAAGCCGCAAAGGTGTATCTTTCATAGACCTGAGAGAAATGCCGCTCGATTCCCTTATCTCCGTGTTATTTCAGCGTAATTGGCGTGGCATAATAAAGATAAAATGTGAAAAAAGCGACTTCGAGGAATGGATACATTTCGATCCCACAGGTGTTACAAGACTCCATTTTAACGAAAAGGCTTCGGTGGCAGAGCTACTCAGACTTATCGAGCGTCATAAGGACTGTTGGGCAAAGATAGAGGGTGAAGCTGTGGAAAGAGGGATCCACAGAGGCAGGCTATCCCTTCTCCTCGAAGCTTTTAGATACAAACTCAAAAAGGACATCGAATCGGTCTGCATTTACAACGCAAAGGCCAGTCAGTTAGAAGCGTTGTGTCCGAATTCCCATGAGCTCGATATGGGCATCCTCGAAAAAGCCGGAGACGCACTCTCAACATTCAGGAACTCGGTCGAACAGGTAGAACTCAGGCCGACCATAAGCTTAATGAAAGGCGAACCCAGAAGTTTCACGGCGTTCCCTCTGACAAGAGACCACTGCCTTTTGATGTCGGTCAAAGCCGGTGAGGAGGATGTCTATGATTTGCTTAAGGAAGCACAACTGCTTCTGAAAGAAAAAATCCAAAACTTTCGACAACTTTTGACATGAAAAAGATCTTGGTCCTCTTTAACCCGGCGTCTCACAAAGCGACCCGCTGGCGACACCTCATTGGTGAAGTGCGCAACATCCTGTCCTCGCATGGCAATGAGGTCGAATGGATCGAAACGGAAGCCCCTGGTCAAAGCGAACAGATTGCCCATCAAGCGCATCTGATGGGCTACGACATTGTGGTGGCGATGGGTGGAGACGGAACGGTCAACGAAATCGTGAACGGACTCGCCGAGACCGAGATCCCGATAGGCGTCGTCCCGTTCGGCATCACCAACGTGTTTGCACTCGAGGTCGGCATCCCGTTGAACCCGATAGCCGCAGCATGGGGTGTCCTCAACGGCAAACCGCATAAGTTCGATCTGGGCAAAGCAAACGGTCGAAAATTTATGTTGATGTGCGGCGTCGGATTCGACGCCCTCGCAGTCTTCCACTACTACTCGAAACTTAAGAAATTTTTGAACAAATACGCCTATATCCTCGCAGGCGTTAAGGTGTTTTTCAAATATCCGCTTAGACCCCTGCGTGTTACCATAGTCGATCAAAATGTGGAACTCGTGGGGTATCAGGTCATCGTGGCGAATTGCGCAAGTTACGGTGGACGAATGAAAATCGCACCGGGCGCAAGGCCGGATGACGGTTGGCTTGATGTCGTTGTGTTCGAGAGTGGAAAGCCGCTCGATGTGATCAGATACGTGATAGGTGTGATCGTCGGACAGCATCACAGGTTCTCGGATGTCAAATTCTTCAAGACGAAGTTTGTGCGGATAGAAGGCGATGCCCCTTACCATCTGGATTCGGAGCCGGTTGGACGGTTGCCTCTCGATGTTACGATAATTCCAAAGGCTGTAAATATCATCCTACCAAGGAGTTGATGATGCTGAAGCTGCTCTTTTTCACCCTGTTGATCGCCAAAAATCCGATCTTTGAACCAAGACCGTTCTGTCAATATCCCGATTGTCTGACTTTGTTGGACGAATTTCGGTTTAGCCCCTTTTGCGACAAGCTCCATCACACCATGTCGTTCTTTGGGACTGAACTGCCGTTCAAACTCGATCTGACATTGTTCTCCACTTTTGGAATGGATGTCGTTGTAAGACCGGGATATGTCGAGTTTTACAAAAAGGTCGGCGGAGACTCCGCCCATGCGTTCACAAACGCATTTTCCACAAGGGGAACTGAAAACCTTTCAAGACTGGGATTGTCGTTCACAAAGCCGATATACGGCAGATTTTCGTTCGACGGATTTGCAGAATATGTCGAGCGGTCGGTTTACGGTGAGATCACGAGACGGGGTGCCAGTTTCGGGGGCAGGCTTGGAGGTTTTCGCTTCGGCTCGGAATATGTGAGGTTTGCAAGGAAAGGCATGGCCGATTCATCGGTCGAAGCGTTTCATCTTAAGGTTCAAAATGACCGTGTTGCCGCAGATTTTCTCAGAGTCGGATCGAAGGAGTGGTTTGATCACATCGGTTTCTCGATCGGTTTGTCCCGCAGCTTCACAGTTCATTTTGAAGGCGAACGATTTGAGGGCGATCGGAAGTTTGGGGCTTGGCTCGATCTGCCCTTGTCGCGCTTTGCCCGATTCTCTTTGGGCATGAGGCGCAACTCACCCTATCTCAAAGCTGTCGTTGAGGGGCACAACCTCGTTGCTACACTGGGGTATAGGGGATTTTGGAACGGGGATTCGGTTAAAAACCGTTTTGAATCGGAGTTAAGCTGGAAATTCGACCCGTTTTTCTCTTTCGAGTTTGACGCCGTTGCAGACCGACCGGATGGACATGGATTCACCCTCGAATTTGCAGGAGGTGAACTCAAATTGGACATTCCGCTCCTCTTGGGCATCGAATCAGAGGGCGTTTTGGGAACTTATACGATGAACGATTCTGTGAGCTGGGGGTATCAGGTCGCCTTTCGACGCACTTTTCGGATAAACCATGAGACCGAGTTGGATGTCCGTGCCGATTTTTACGGGATGGGCGTCGGACAGGCCGTCGAAGAGAGTTCCGGCGAACTCCGCTTAGCCCTGACACTTTTTGAAAGCGTCAAAGTGATTTGGAGACGGAGGTTTGACGGATATTACACCTTCACCATATCCGCCAACTTTATCGACTGAGAGAAGGAGAGCGCGAAATGGGCAAAAAGGGACAATATTTCGTCGTCGAAATCGAAAGACAGACCTTCAGTGGAGCGGCCGTGGCAAGGATAAACCGATATGTCGTGTTTGTTCCGGGCGGCGTTCCGGGAGATAAATTGAGGATCCGTTTGGTCGAGCGAAAGGAGAATTACGGTGTCGGCAAGATAGTGGAAGTTATTGAACCATCGCCATATAGAGTCGAACCGGTCTGCCCACATTTTCCAAAATGCGGCAGTTGTTCTTGGCAGATGATGCGATACGACGCCCAGTTGCGCGAAAAAGAGGCCATTCTCAAAGAATTCTTTGAGGAAAAAGGGCTTCCAAAAGACACCATCTTGCCGATCGAGGGCATGGATCTTCCATGGCACTATCGAAACAAGGCAATCTATCCGTTGAAACGGTTAAAGGGCAAAGTTCTGATGGGGTTTTACGAAAGAAACACGCACAAAATCGTCGATGTCGAGGACTGCCCGATCCAATATCCCAAAATCAACCTTGTGGCGTCAAAGGCGCGCGGTCTCATCTCAAAGGAAAGAATAACGATCTACGATGAGGTAAGGCATTGGGGCAAACTGAGATACATGGTGGTCAAAGGGAGCAAACGCACGAACGAATATCTGCTGACGCTCGTCGTCAAGGACACGGCCATCTCGCGCTCCTTTGCCCGCAAATTCATGGGCATCGATGATTCCATTGTCGGCGTGGTCGAGGACATCAACCCGAAAAAAGGCAACACTATCTTCGGTCCTGAATACCGAACCGTCGAAGGCAGAGGGTATTACATCGAATCGTTTGCTGGCAAAAAATTTAGGGTATCAGCACTTTCGTTTTTTCAAACAAATGTCGAGCAGGCGGAGAAATTGGTGAAAAGGATTCGAGAGACCTTTGAGGACGATGTTGGCCTCATGATGGACGGCTATTCCGGCGTCGGCCTGTTCGCTATAACGCTGGCGGATCTGGCCAAAAGGATCGTGGGCGTCGAGGAGTCCCGTTCGGCATACTTCGACGCCGTTGACAACGCAAGACGGAACGATCAGATGAATGTCGAATTCATCAACGCTAAGGTGGAATCCGTGATAGGCGGCATAAAGGCTGAGGTCTTGATACTCGATCCACCGAGAAGGGGTTTGGACAGCAGTGTCATATCCGCTATCGCGGATGTCAGACCGCACCGCATCTTTTACATCTCATGCAATCCCAAAGCATTGGTCAGGGACTTGGATGCTCTGCTCAGCTTCGGCTACAAGATCGATTTTGTCCAACCCTTCGATTTCTTTCCGCACACGCCTCAAATCGAGACACTTGTGAAGCTGTCGGCCTGACATCGTTACCCGAAAGGTCTCCATTTTTGAAAAATTGTTAAAAATGGGGATTGCGGAATGGGCTTGAGGGTCAACAAAAATTGAAAAAACCTCTAAAGCACCTTCTGCCTTTGACATAACCCTGCTTTATGAGTCCTCGTTCCACTATGAGCTAAAAATGGCACCTTTCATCTCCTGTTCCAATGAGTTTCACAATTCGCACAAAAAGATGCCTGTAATAGACAAGGTGAGGGCGATAAGGAACTCTTCAAAATTCAAGGAGAAACACAAAAAGAGAGCAACCATCGAGAGATTCTTTTCTGCAATCAAGCGAACGCATAGATTACTGGCGGAAGTCCGAAATTTTTAACATAAAATTTCAATCACAAACAAAATTACCAATAGTTGCTTTGTGTTGACCTATACAATCGCCTCATTTATAATCGCTTAAGCCGTTATACCTTGGGAGGTTGAGACATGCTCGATGCGGTGGAGCGAGAATTGGAACTTGTATGGAATCAACTTCGAGGTAAGAAAAAACACCTGCCTTATTTCCTTGAAGAGATTTCACTTGAGAAGATTCGGGTTTTCCGCAAAAGAGTTACGATAAAATTCGATTATCCTGTGAGTGTAATCGGAGGAGAGAACGCATCCGGTAAGACCACCGTGCTTATGGCGGCTGCTTGTGCCTACGACAACCCCGACGGCCGTATCTATCCGTCCAATGTGTTCCCGCGATTTTCACCCAAAAGGCCTGAGCTGCCTGCGGACAGGCTTATGGGAAGCGTCTTGGAATTCACTTACACACACGAAGGCAAAACGATGCTGATGTCGTGGAAGCAGGGCAAAGATGGACGCTGGAGCAAAAGTTTCTTCGGCCGCAAAAAGGTATCTTGGCCCAAAAGGAGGGTCTATCTCAGGACCTTAGCACAACTTACACACCCATCTGAGGTTAGGAAATACCTCACTTTGGCACAAAAAAGGGACATCCATATTGAGGCCGTTGATCCATCGTTTTTCTCTTTGGCAGAGCGTGCCTTGGAAATAAACTACGATGAAGTCTTCAGGATTTTGCGCAAGCAAGCCCAACAGCGCAGAGGGTTGCTTTTTGCAAAGACACTCGACGGGACAGGCTATTCGGAATTCCACATGGCGGCTGGGGAAAGGTCGATTCTGTGGCTCTCTTTGGTTCTCGCCGCCCCTGAGATGGAAAACGCTTTGGTCTTAATCGATGAGATCGAAAGTAGTTTGCATCCCTATGTGCAAAAGAAACTTATGCTTGAGCTGCAGAGACTCGCCTTGCGTAAATCCTTGCAGATCATCATGACAACCCACAGCCCGGTAATCCTGAACGCCGTTCCACCAGAGGGTAGGATAATCCTGCAAAGGACAGAGGATGGAGCGGAAGTCATTCCACCGTTCGTTGACTTGATTGAGAGGGCACTTTACGGCCAGACCGAAAGGAAGTTGAAGATCCTCTGCGAAGACCGAGTAAGTGCGGAAATGGTTCGCGGTGTCCTCGATGTCCTCATTCCCAAGCTCCGAATTGCACACGAGGACATTGAGATAGGGCACAACACTGGAAAGGCAGAATTTAAGCACCATCTTTCCACCATTTCAAAATTTGGGATGGAAAGGGAGTTCGTCTTTGTGCTCGACGGAGATGCGCACGATGTGGCTGATGAGTTAAAAAGAGCCAATCCGATTGTGCGTGTGCTGCTTTTGCCCGGCAAAAAGCCGCCAGAGGCATGGATCTTGGATATAATCGAAGCGTATAGCTCGGATTATGCAGAACTTATACCGGTTGAGAATGAGGAAACACTCAGAAAATATCTCCACAGAGTCAAGATGCTTTATGCAGCTTCTACAGGGGACAAGCGCACGATAGCCAAAGAGATGTATCGCACATTTGTCAGTTACTTCTCGCTTACCGAAGAACAACTTGCCAGAATCGTTGCAAGACATGAGCTTGAGAAACATCGCGGAGATATTGTCAGCTTCGCCGAAAGATTGGAAGATGCGATAAATTCGTGGCGAAGCCCGGAATTCCATCGTTTTGCGTGAAAATTTCTACACCTTTCCAATGCTTTATACTCCAAAGGCCAAATGAGATCGAAAAATGGAGGATTTTGAGATGGGTAAGACCATTGTTGAGAAAATTTTGGGGGCGCATTCAAAGGATGAGGTGAAGCCCGGAGCGGTCATCTGGCTCGACATCGATGTGCGCAGCGCACGCGATTTCGGAGGCCCTAATGTGGTCGCACACTACCGCAAACACTACGGAAACACACCGGTGGCCGACCCGTCAAAGACTTTCTTCACCTTCGACCTCGTTGCACCTGCCAAATCGATAAAATACGCTGTGAATCAGTCGATTTGCCGTAAGTTCGCCCGTGAACAGGGCATCAAGGTGTTCGATGTCGATGCGGGCATTGGAACGCATGTCCTTATGGAACAAGGGATTATAAAACCGGGCGTCACAGCGGTCGGAACGGACAGCCATTACAACATCGTCGGCGCAATCGGCGCGTTCGGTCAGGGGATGGGCGATGTGGACATAGCTTTTGTCTTCAAAACCGGAAAAACTTGGTTTGAAGTGCCCAAGACCGTGAAAATCAACATCAAAGGCAAATTCGAGTTTCCGACAACCGCCAAAGACCTCACCCTCAAAATCCTCAAACATATCGGGACGGAATTTGCACTTGGAAGGGCGATCGAATTTTACGGCGAAGCTGTTGAGTCGCTGCCACTTCACGGCCGCATAACGCTCCTCTCGATGGTAACCGAAATGGGCGGAATCATCGGCTATATCCCGTTCAGCGATGAGGTTATCGACGAAATCAAAAGGTTCACGGGCGTCGAAGATTTCCAAGTCTTTGAGGCCGATAGTGATGCTGAGTATGAAAAGGAGATTACGATCGATGTCTCGAATTTGAAGCCGCAGGTGGCTGCGCCGCCGCATCCACACAATGTCTTTGATGTCGATGAACTTAAGGATGTCAAAGTCGATCTGATCTTCGTGGGTTCGTGCACCAACGGCCGAACCGAGGACATCGAGACCGTCGCCAAGATACTGCGCGGCAGAAAGGTCAAAGAAGGCGTTGTCCTGACCATAAAGCCTGCGACCAAAAGGGTCTATGGTGAGCTTCTCAAAAAAGGTGTGCTTCAGGAGCTTTACGAAGCCGGCGCAATCATCGTCAATCCAGGCTGTGGCGGCTGCGCTCAGGGACATGAAGGCCTTGTCGGAGAAGGTGAAGTGGAACTCAACACATCGAACCGCAACTTTCCGGGCAAACAGGGCAAAGGCGAGGTCTATCTTGTAAGTCCTGCGGTCGCAGCAGCATCCGCACTGACAGGCCGAATAACCTCTCCTGAAGAAGTGCTTTAAGGCTTCAGTCTCTTTGAATTTCTAATTCAAGTCGGACTGGCTCCGCCGCAACCTCAAATCGTGGTGGTTGTTTTGTCTGCTGTCTTCGATTTCATCGTTTAGAAAATAGTCGCCTCGTCCTTTGCGTTTTGGGGCTGATCCGAGTTTTCGCTCTCATGCATTTGTCGGGCTGTTGGGGTAAAATAGCCGCATCAAGAGTCTGAGGAGGTGATCCCAAATTGAAGTGGTTGATATTCGTCAAGATTTTTGTGGTTTTGATATTTTTGGGACATTTTGAATTGGTAGGAGGAGTGAACGATTCGCCCACTGAACTGCCGAAAATTCGGAGTGTTAGGTCTCAAAGGCCATTGGCTGGCAGATTTCAGAGATATGTCCTTATGGTTAAGTTGCCAAAGAGGGTTACGGTTAATCAGAATGTGCGAGTTGAGGTCGTGCTTGTGCCCGATACCATGACAAAATTGGTGGATCGACTTGAACACAGCGGATTTGAGGTCATCGACACAGTCAGGGGTCCTCGCCGTGTGAAACTTGCCCTCAGAGGGAGCGGTCTCTCGGCGAAAAGGCTATTGCGCAGCGACACAACATCGACAAATGGGGTTATCCGATGGATTTGGGAGATAAAACCTTCAAAGGTGGGCAAAGTGGCGCTTCAACTGAAGCTGCGCAGCTTCTCAGCAGATGTGCAACCCGCAACTGTGTTTTCGACGCATCTCGTGATGCAGGTCGAGGAGAAGCCCGGATCGGCCGTCAGAAGGAAGTCGTCAAGGGACGAAGCAGTTCAGGGTGGCGAATCGCCGCCGACCGATGAGCTTACGGATGCCATCGATAAGGCTTTGGAACAGTTGCCTGTCGGCCAAATCATGTTCAACCCTCCTGAAAAGATGCGCGTCGGCAAGAAGGAGCGCATCGAGGTCAGAGTTTCGCGCAGCCTGTCCGAAGACCTCACCCGAGACCTGAAAGGAAGCGGTGTCCCACAGGTCGAAACCGTCAAGGTGTCTGCTCTCATGAAAGTCCGATTGCTCGGAGACGCTTTTGAGATAATCCCTCTGAACGAGGAGGAGCAGATCGTTACACGGTCGGGATTCACGCAGTGGGCTTGGGATGTAACGCCGTTGCAGCCCGGCCGCCATGAGCTTCATCTTGTCGTCTCGGTCAAACTGAGGATCGCCGGCGTGGAGAAGCTCAGAGACTACCCTGTGATAGACCGGACGGTCTATGTCGAGGTCAATCCGGGCTATGCCATCAAAAATTTTCTGAGAAAAAACTGGCGATGGCTTCTGACTGCCATAATCATCCCGTTCGGTGGCAAATGGCTCAGGGACTGGAAAAAGCGGCGGAAAGAGAGAAAAAAGGCCGAGAAAGAGGATGAGGATCAGGCTCAGAATCAGGAAGTTAGTAAATAGCGACCACAAGGCATTATCATTTAATGGCTATGAGCGAGAAAGAAAAGCTTCAATGGCGGATATGGCCGATGAAGGACAGGAAAAAGTTGGCGATCTTTGTGTCCGTAGTCTTTCCGTTCCTTTTGGTGGTCTATCTCACATCCGGGATCTATTGGACCGTCTTTTCGATCATTGTGTTTGCATTTTCGCTCGGCCAGTTTCTCACTCCTACCACATACATCCTTGATCAAGAAGGCGTTACAGTCAAAAGGCCGTTTTATACACTGAAAAAGCCCTGGAGCGCTTTCAAGAGATACGAAGTTGACAAAAACGGTGTCTTCCTCAGTCCGTTCTCAAAGCCGCGGAGGATCGAGGCGTATCGTGGCATCTATCTGATCGCACACAAAAACAGGGATGAAGTAGCGGATTTTGTCAAAAAGATATTCGAGGCCAAAGGGAAGAGAAGCGAAAAGTGAGAGCAAAATCCATACTTACGCGCACCAAACTGCCCGGCATCGATCACACACTTAACCCATATTTTGGTTGTGGCATCGGTGTGTAAGGGCACGTCAATATTTTTGGTGTAATCCATTTCAAAACACCTCCTCGAATTCGTAAATCGGGCAGTTTTCCAGATTTATGTTGAAATCGTCATGGATTACCTTAAAACTAAGGCTCTCAATCAAAAGGAGGTTGTCGCATGAGATGTTCATCGAATCTGCTGGGACGCACGATGATAGTCTTGTTATTGATGCCGTCATTGGTGTTGGCAAGTGGATTCAAACTTTCAGGAGTCGGCCCTGTTGGGCTTTCGATAGGCGGAGGCGGCGCTAATGCGTTTATAACCGATTGGAGTTCAATTTATTGGAATCCAGCCGCTCTTGCCTACAGCAGACCACACACCGCCAACATCGGCCTGACAAACGTGCTGCCGTTCAGCGAGTATCAACCACAGACCGGAATTCTCGGATACGACGGGCCTTACTCGATGCGCGAAAAGGTGCGCACGAAATATCAGGAGTTCCTGATCCCCAGTCTCGGATTCACCTTCGGGTCGGTCGGCCCGCTCGACGGCACAGGGTTCGCCCTCTTCGTCCCATTCGGACTCGGCACATCCTACGACCTCTATGACCCACCGATAGGCTACTATCTGAGCTATGATCCCGACAGTTTCGCACCGCCGCAGTTCCCGAAATACGATTGGGAGAGTTCGATCCAAGTGGTCGCAGCATGGGTCGGCGTCGCAAAAGAGGTGTCAAACGGCCTGTCAATCGGTCTTGCAGCAGGGCCGACCTTCGCATCGATGAAGTTCAGGAAGGTCAAATTCATCGATCCGGCTTTGATTGACACACAGGCCGCAAGGCTGCCGATCCAATATCGGCTTTTCCCGATCGACACCTACATCGAGGGCAAATCGACCAGTTTCGGTCTCGGTTTCGGCATTCGATACGAACCCGTTGAGAAGCTGACCATTGGCTTTTCAGGACATTACTATCTGCCCGTCGAGCTGAACGGCGATGCGGCTGCTGCCCTGTATCTCCCTCGCAACGATACACTTGTCTCGATGGCCGGCGATGACCCGAATGTCGCTCTCATGTTCTCGGGTCAGGTGATGGAAAGCCGCGGCACTTTCGACGCAACATTCAAGTTGCCTTATGACATATCGTTAGGCCTTGCCTATGAGGTAAGTCCCAAACTGCTCATCGGGCTGGGCGCCGAATACACTTTCCACTCCGTTTTCGACATCGTCGAGGCCGAATTCGAGGATCTGTCTATCATGGAGCAGCCTATCGAACGGGACACGATAAAGGCTTACTGGAAAAACACTTTAAAGCTCAGCGCAGGCGCACAGTGGAAACTCGGCGGCGCACATCTGCGGTTCGGCGTCTATTACGAGGGTTCGCCGATTCCGGATTCCACCTTCACGCCGTTGATTCCCGACACGGGCGACAAACTCAGCTTCAACATCGGAAGCGACCTGCAAATTGCTCGGAATCTGACTCTTTTCGCACATTACGAATACATCTACATGCCGGACAAAGAGGTAGCTCGCGATGCGGATTACAGCTACCTTTCGCCCAACATGCCCGGCAAATACGCAGCGAATGTCAACGCTGTAACGCTTGGATTGGGCTATGCGTTTTAAAAAACGGAGGGCACGGCGATGAAAACTAAGATCTTGGTGTTAAGTGTTTTGGCGGCCATTTTGGCCTTTACAGCGTGCCAAAAATGGGAGGAGGTTGAAAAACCTGAAATCCTTGAGGGCACGCTCGTTATAGACTCAGTTGTATCACATTTGACCATGCCCGGAAGTGAGGAAGTCCGTTACATGCTGGTGTATCTTCCGCCAAACTACGACACGACAAAGAGATACCCGGTCATTTACCTGCTGCATGGATATGGTGGAAACCACATGACGCTTCAGGCAGTTGAGGATGTTAAATCGATAGCTGACTACCTCATTTCGACTGGAGCGATGCCCGAAGCGATAATCGTAACACCTGACGCATCAAATGACTTGGGTGGAAGCTTTTACACAAATTCGATGTATAACAGCATACCGGTGTTCGGACTGTTCGAGAATTACATCATCTACGAGGTAATTCCGCATATCGACTCGACTTACAGCACGATAGCCTCACAGGAAGGTCGGGCAATTGTCGGGATCTCGATGGGCGGCTACGGCGCTGCAAAACTCGGCATCAAACATTCGGATATGTTCAAGGCGATCGGAATCCATTCAGGACCGGTGTCTTTCGAGAGGTTTCTCGATCCGATTCCAGACTTCGGCGGCAACCTGATCGACATAATCCTCGCCGAAAACGGCGGCGAACTCCATTATCCTGATGTGCTTCAACGGCTTGGTCCTGATTATCCGTTCACGACCATGCTTTTTGCACAGGCCGCCGCTTTCACGCCCAAGTTGGATATGTTTGAGAATTTTGACACTCTCAACTGCGAATTTCCGCTCGCAAGCGTCACGGGCGACACCTGCGGCCCCGGAATGCTCTGTGTCGGTGTAAGGCTCCCGTTCGACTATCAGGGCAACACAAACGACCTTCTCGATGTGTGGCTTACCGAGCACAATCCGCGCTGGCTGCTCGACCAATACGCCGACCAGTTGTCGGCAAACGGGGTGGCGTTTTATGTCGATTGCGGTGCACAGGACGAGCTTTTCCTGACATCGCATGCGCAGGATTTCGCCGAAGGTCTGGAGCAACACGGTCTAACCTACGAATCCGAGATATTTGCGGACGCACCGGGCTATCCCGCAGATGAGTTCCCGCCACTCCACTCAACCCACTTCCAGCTCCGATTGAAAAACTCGTTGATATTCGTCGGACAATACCTTGCAACCCAGTAATGTCTTGACGCAGGATGTTCAGGAGCGACAGGTTGGATGGGGGGTAACTTGTTCAATTGGAGGTTGTTATGCCGAAATCCGAGAGAAGCAAGGTCGAAGTCGAAGGCTTTGAGGCGAAATACTACGACCAAATGATGTGGATCCTGACGCTCGGCCAATACCAACGGCTCATCAGACGGGCGGTTAAGGACACCGGTGTAAAACTGGGCGACCATGTGCTCGAATTTGGGTGCGGAACTGGCATTGCGGCTGTGGAGTTTGCGAAGCTGATCGGCAACGACGGCCGATATGTCGGACTCGATGTCTCGGAAATCATGCTGGAGAAGGCGCGCAAAAAGTGCCGAGATTTCAAGAATTTCAAATTTTTGAACATGCGCATCGAGGAGCATCTGCCTTTCGAGAACGAGTTCGATGTCGGATTCATGTCGTTCGTATTTCACGGCTTGGAGATGCCGGACAGGATCGCCGTGTTGAGAAATGCGTTCAAGGCGCTGAAGGACGGCGGACGCATGTGCATCTTCGACTATGCGCATTTCGATGTGGAAAAGAGCCCGTTTCCTGTGAAGTATTTCATTTTGAACATCGAATGTCCGCTCGCCGCCGAATTCATAGCTTTGGATTTGAAAGACCTTTTTGAATCCGTTGGATTTACGGACTACACGGAAAAACTTTATGCCAAAGGGTATCTGCGGCTTGCCTGTGGTTCTAAAAGATGAAGTTTTTATGTCTCAACGAAATTCGCAGGTCAGCATTTGCATTCCCTCAACTTACCTCTTAAACAGATCTCCAAAATTTCGGAGATTTTCTTTGTTCCCAACGGGTTGCAGTGTTTGACACCAAAATTAAGGAACGGATATAATAAGCGCATGCTTCCATTCTTTAGAAGACGCTCAAAACCCACACTGCCTGATATAGAGCGTGAGCGGAAAGGCCCACCAGAAGGTCTTTGGTTCAAATGTGATGGCTGTGGTGAGATGCTTTATAGATCTCAATTGGAGAAAAACTTATGGGTATGCCCTCATTGTGGCCATCACTTCCGCATAGGAGCTGGCAAATACAAGGAGATCTTGTTGGACAACAAGGAGTTCGATGAGGAGATTGCGCCCAACCTAACTTCGCTCGACCCACTTGGATTTCCTGACTACAAGGCAAAAATCGAGAAATCGATGCGAAAGACGGGATTGAAGGAGGCTGCGATCGCAGGTGTCGGGCGTATCGGCAACCGTAAGATCGTGCTGTTCATAACGGATTTCGGATTTATCGGTGGTTCAATGGGTTCTGTCGTGGGAGAGAAGTTCTATCGTGCTGCAAGAAAGGCCATCGAACTCAAGGTGCCTATGATTGCAGTTACCGCATCGGGTGGCGGCGCAAGGATGCACGAAGGCATCATCTCGTTGATGCAGATGGTCAAAACGAGTCTCGGCGTTTTGGAGATGAAGGAAGCGGGCATCCCATACATCGTCGTCCTGACCCATCCGACGATGGGTGGCGTGATGGCCTCTTTCGCTTCGCTCGGAGATGTGCTCATCGCAGAACCGAAAGCGCTGCTTGGATTCGCAGGGCCACGCGTCATCAGAGACACGATAAAACAAGAACTTCCTGAAGGATTCCAGCGCTCGGAATTCCTGCTTGAACATGGAATGGTCGATATGGTTCTGAACCGCAAGGAACTTAAGGACACGATCATTAGAATCTTGGACATTTTGGAGGGAAATTGAGACATGGCACGCGTCGATCTCGTAAATGTAACCAAAATTTTTGAAAGAGGAAACATCGGTGTCAAAGATGTTACTTTTACTGTCGAGGACGGCGAGTTTGCGGTCATTCTCGGCCCTTCGGGATGTGGAAAAACGACGACTTTGAGACTAATCGCTGGACTCGAAGAGGTTACAAACGGCGAAATCTACATCGGTGGAAAACTTGTGAACAATGTGCCGCCGAAGGACAGGGACATAGCGATGGTGTTCCAGAACTACGCACTTTATCCGCACATGAGCGTGTTCGACAACATGGCGTTTGGCCTCAAAATGCGCAAAGTTCCCAAACCGGAGATAGTTAAAAGGGTGCATGAGGCTGCGAAGATACTCGGAATCGAGCATCTGCTTGACAGGAAGCCCCGTGAACTCTCAGGTGGCCAGCGTCAGCGTGTCGCTCTCGGCCGTGCCATTGTCCGAAATCCCAAAGTCTTCCTTTTCGATGAGCCTCTGTCGAACCTCGATGCCAAGATGCGCGTCCGTATGCGCGCAGAACTCGCCAAGCTCCACAAAAAACTTCAAGCGACCTCGATCTATGTTACACACGATCAGGTTGAGGCTATGACATTGGGCGACAAGATTATCCTCATGAAGGACGGTGAGGTGCAACAGATCGCCGATCCGCTCAGCTTGTATCACAGCCCTGTCAACAAATTCGTCGCCGGATTCATCGGATCGCCTCCAATGAACTTCTTTGAGGGAGAGATAGCGGAGGAGAAGGGCGAACTGCTTTTCGTATCGCAAGACTTCAGGTTGCGGATACCGAGCGATAAGGCCGCAAAACTTCAGGAAAGAGGTGCGGGCGTGAAGGTCTATCTCGGATTGCGCCCCGAATATATCTATCCTGCAAACCTCCTAAAGGCCGACGAACAGGATGTCGAACGGGTTCGTGCAAAGGTGGACTTCACGGAAACGCTTGGAAACGAGATCCTTCTGTATTGCAAGACGGAGAATCACTCCTTTATTTCTCGGATTCCTCCATATAATCCTCCGAAGGAAGGTGAGGAATTAGAACTGGTGTTTGACATGAAGAAATGCCATATCTTCGACTTTGAGACCGAACGAAATTTAACCCTTTAATTTATCAGAAGATGATTCGGAACTCGTTTGTATAGATGTTGAACCGTTGACCTCGAAGGAAGCCGATCAGTGTGATTCCTGCCTCTTCAGCAAGTTCTATTGCTCCTTCACTTGGTGCGGAAATCGATGCTATTATCGGCACTCCGAGAACCAAGAATTTTCTGAGGAGCGGGCTAACCATCCTTGACGACATTATGACTATGTCCGGATGGATGGATTTCGTGAAGGCCGAGCCGATGAGCTTATCAGCCACATTCCAACGGGATATGTCCTCGTAAAATGATACGATCTCGCCGTTCGATATGAGTGCGCCGGTGTGGGTGCTTGCGGTTTCGCGGTAGATCCATGCAAGCGATCGGAATTTGTTTGAGAATGTTATGAGTTTCCACGCCTTGACCGAAAAGTCCTTGAGCGGTCGGCGCAAAAGCCTTTCGGATTGAGCCTGTTCGCCGTTCGCCTCGATTTTATCGCCCTTGACATTTATCTGGTGAATATCTCCTGGAGAAGCGACCAGTCCACGAGATATCAGGTGTCCGATGGTGAACTCAACGAGGTTGCATCTTGTGATCAGGCCACTGAAAACGAGCTCTCCATTCCAAAAAAGTTTTATGCTGGACTCGACCAACACATCGTCCAACATCTCCTCGACTGTCCCTGCATCAAAACGAACAATACGCCTTTTAACGATTTGAGGTGGACATTCGCCCATTTTTGACCCTCCTAAATTTTTTCAAAGATTGAACCAAAATGTTCAATCGGTCAGTTGAATGCCATGATAAATCAAGGACAGGTTTTCAACAAACTCTGCTTTTACGACAAAAATTCCAAAGGATTGACAGGCTTACCGCCGACTCTGACCTCAAAGTGCAAAATTGGCGACTGAAAGCCCAAAGTCCCAATCGTTTGGCCTCTTTGAACCTTATCGCCGACCTCGACAAAGATATCGACCATGTTGGCGTAAACCGTCAAAAAACCCTCGTGTTCTATGATGACCATCTTGCCATAGCCGAGGAACTGATCGGCAAAGATCACCTCGCCGTCCGCCGACGCCACCACACCTGCACCGGGTTTCGCCTTTATGTCGATGCCCTTGTTCTGCGTCTTCGTGTTATATTTTGGATTCCAAACAATGCCGAACTTGCTCACCACCGTGCCCTTCACCGGCCAGATGAGGCCTTTGCGGCTTGGCTTCCGGTCAAACACCACCTCGCCGGCTTCGGCGCGCTGGCGCGCACGCTTGCTCCTAAGTTCGGCTATCAACCGCTCAAGTTTTCTTTTCTCGCGCTCTTTGCGCTGAAGTTCTGCCTGTCGCTCGATTTTCTCCTTGCGAATTTCCGCAAGATACTGCTTCTTCTGGGCGCGCAGGTATGCCAGTTCGGCTCGTCGGGCCTCAAGGTTGGCACGGATCGAATCCAGTTCGGCCAAGTCCTTTGCTCTCTTCGCCTGATACTCCTCGAGTTTTCGGCGTTTGGCCATGACCTTCTCACAAAACAGCCGTTCCTTGTCGATGATCTGCTCCGCAACCTTCTGCCCCACACTCTGATCCCCGCCGACGACAACGAACTCCCAAAAATCCTGCTTCCCTCGACGATACAGGAAGTCGAGTCCTGCTGAAATGCGCTTTAACGATGAATCGATCGTCAGGTTCAGCCGCTGGATGATCGAATCGTATCGCTCGATTTCGGCTTGAAGCATCCTCTGGCGGATGTCCAGAACCGAGATGATGCTGACCAAAGTGGTCTCCTCCTTCTCGATGTAACGGATTTGTTCCGAAATGTTGGCCTCTGCCTGTCTCAACTGCTGAAGCCGCATACGGGTCTCCCTTAGCTCCCGTTCAAGGCGTTCGAGCCTCGCTCTGTAATCACGGGAGTTGCTCTTTGCCGTCAAGGCGGGTCTCAAAAGGAACGACAAAATCAAGATTTGTCCGACCAATTTCAGCTTCCTGATGCCAATCACCCCCTGCGTGCCAAGTATTTACGAAGGACAAGTGCGGCCTCTATCACCATCCAGATCTCGAGGATGAACACAGCGATCCCAATCACGAACAGCAGAATGTTATGTTTCGTGTGGTAATCGATGATGTTTTTGACCATAGCCCACCCGGTCATGAGCAACATAAAGGCCATTGGCAGAGCGGTAACTGCAAGCGGCTGCTTCCTTCGGGCGAGATAGACCGTCGTAACGAGCAA
>QNDP01000003.1 GCA_003645975.1 Candidatus Hydrothermota bacterium
TGCCGCTCCTTTCGAGCATTCTGAGATATGGATCGACCAGATGCCATTGTTTCCTTTTTAGGCCGAGTCTCTTAGCTATCGAATTGCGACTCAAAGCCTTCCGTTTAGAACGCTCAAGTATCTTGATTATCGATTGTTCGTCAATCTTCATGGCTTGGAAATCATAATGCGCTCAATCGGAAGGCCACAAGCAGGAAGAATCGGATGGAAAGAGAAACCGTCCCCCATCCAACCACATTTCAAGGTAGTTATCTTTTACTTCTTTTTCTCCCCACCGAACATCAGGAAAAACGAGATGGAAGGTCCTGAATATGAAAAGTCAGGTGGCTCCAAGAGTTCGGTTCCGTCTGCGTTAGTCCATTCCTCGAACACGGGAACAAAATAACTTGCTTTCAGAGCCAAGTTTATGGCCATTCCGGCCGTGTCTTTGGGCTGCTTTAGAGGCAGAAAGAGCATTCCGCCGACCTCGAAACCAAAAGCTCCATACTCGACTTCAGCAAACCTTTTCGGTGAGGCTACAAGGCTGTCAAAGGTCGTCGGCTCCTGCGTCGGCTTAAATGTCCATGTGTAGCCTGCCCCACCTATTCCGATGATGCCGAAAAATTTGAACGGCTTACCCGGCAGAGGGTTATAGCCTATGTTGAACATGCCAGCTCCGCCGGACGCCTCGACCGACAGATCATGACCGCTCCGTTTCGTGTGAAATCCATAACCCATGCCACCGAAGATAACTCGGTCGCTGCCGCCAAACCCACCGCCACCAAAACCGAACTGTCCCGACGGAAATTCACTAACACCATGCGCTTGCATTACATCGTTGATTGCACTCATGTCAAGTTGGGTGTAAAAGACGCCAAACCCTCCACACCCAAATCCACCAGCTATAAGTGCAGCCATTACAACATTGACCATCTTCTCGACCTCCTCCTTTTGCTTTGTGATGAAAAGTCTATTGCAATGAAAAGAGGATGTCAACAGTGGGCAATTATGCCTTGTTAACGACAGAACTGCATCAGATTGGGCGGTTAAAGCCATTTCCAGAAGTTCGACTGATTTTCTGAACAGATTTGCTAAAGTCAAAAACTCACCTCACTCCGTTATAATTCAAGGCATTATGAAGGCGCTGGTTCTTGTTCATGAACGAGAGGGTTCTGTCTTGGAGATGCTCAATCGCACTGAGACCGCTTTCAAGCGGTTGGGAATAAATGCCGTCCGTTTTCGAGACGGGAGAGAAGCGGCACATGCGCTCGAACAGTCCGATGCCGAATTCGTGGCCTTTGCCGACCCCGGAACGATTCCAAAGGCACAAGATTCAGTCGCTAAGTTGGTCGATGCGTTGAAACAGCATGACTTCGCTATGGCTTACTCGGACTATACGGAGGACGGCAAGCCGATGCAGACTTTCGACCCAGTCTATGAACTCCACGAAAGATTTGATTACGGCCGATTTAGGCTCTACAGCCGCAGATGGGTAGAGAAAGCAGGCGGATTTAACACAAATTTTAAGTTCGCAGTCGAATACGACATCAGAATTCGCATTCAAGAGGAGCAACTTGGAAGGTTTGTCCGTGTCCCGTCAGAACTTTTCGATTCTGTGCCCAAAGCACAGACCATTCGCACGGACAAATTACATTCAAAAAGTTTTGGTTATCTCTTTTATCCGCCTCAAGAGGAGCGGGAATACGAGAAGGCCTTTAAGGACATGTTGTTGCGGATCGGTGCGTTCCTTTCCGGTGAATATGAGCTGGTTCACGATCCGCTTCGGCACGATTTCAAAGTAACGGTTTTGATCCCCGTGTTAAATCGCGCAAATTTCATAGGTTACGCAATCGAAAGCGTTCTCGCCCAAACTCTGCAGGATTTCGAGTTGATCGTTGTTGACAACGGTTCCACAGATGGGACTCAGGATGTCGTCCGTTCGTTCACCGATCCACGAATCAAACTCATCCAAAACCCAAGCGGGACAATAGCATTTGCGTTGAACACCGGAATTCGAGCGGCTCGCGGCAAATACATCGCCCAGCTCGACTCTGATGATGTCTATGTCCCTGAAACTCTTGAGGAAATGACCGCTGCACTTGACGCCAATCCCCGTGCAGGACTCGCAATCTCGTATTACGAACTGATGGACGCCGATGGCAATGTCATGCCGGAGTTCGGGGTGATCACACATCTCGAATACGATAGGAACAACATCTTGCGCGTTGATGGCGCTGGTGCCGTGCGTGTCTGGCGCAGAGCTGTGCTTTTGCGGTTCGGCCTCTTCGACGAACGCGACTTTGGAAATTACGGTGAAGATTACGATATGGTCTTGAAAGTCTCTGAACACCATGAGGTTATACGAGTCCACAAGGTGTTGTATCGCTACCGCAGGCACAAAGGTTCGACCGAATTGACCAGACCGGCATGGTATCGCATTTACACGAAAGCGCGCGCACGAAGGCTGGCACTTTATAGACGCAAGCTCTTGAATTACATCAAATTTCTCGGAAAGTCGTTCGTTTCCAGCCCTGCTGAAAAACTGTAAAAGATCGAGTTTTTGAAATCGCTCACACCGACAAGCCCCTCCCGCAGAGTTTAGCGAGTCTGGAGGCAAAATGGACCATTACACCGCCGCACTTGGCGGTCTCCTTTCCCTCGATTTTGGTGTCCAACCACCTAAAATTGAGAGACTTGGAGATGGATTCGAAGGCTTCGTGTTGGGCGAGTCGCTCCAGCCGAAGACAACAGTTCAACCTGCTACGGCGAACACAGCCGCCGAAACCGAACAATCTAAGTCCTTTAACGGCCTTGCGGCCTCGTCCATCGTCGAACCGGTTGTCATAACATCGTCGACTAAGAGAACCCGTTTTCCTTTGACCGCCTCGACAAGCTCCTTCCTCACATCAAACGCATGTTTCACATTGAGCTTTCTTTTTTGCCCTGTTTTTATCGAGACCTGTGGTTTGGTGTAACGGACTCGGACAAGCGCACTTAACGGTGGAACACCGATGAGTTCGGCGAGCTTTTTGGCCAGTTTTTCCGTCTGGCTGAAACCACGCTCCCGTCTGCGGGCTTTGTGAAGCGGAACCCAGATGACAAAATCGAATTCTCCGTCGATAAGTTCAGCGATTTCCTCCGCTATAAACCTGTTCAGTGCAGTAACTCCCTGATATTTATAGAGATGCACGATATCCTTCGCCACACCTTGGTATCGATACGGGGCAAAAACTTCGTCAAAAACATGGTCGTCCACAGTGAAATGCGGCAGCGGCAATCGGATGTCGTCCAGATGGGCACGGCAGTTCCGACATATAGGTTCATCTTCGGTCAAAAGCGAACCACATATCGGGCAGACACTTGGAAACAAAATCGTTGTGATAGCCGAAACTGCATCGAATACAACTTTGGCCAATGAAGCCATCTCTGCCTCCGTCCGAGCGCATCTTGGTCTTGCGGTTGAGTGATAATTTAAGGCCTAAATCTTTGCAGCACAAACTGAAAGCGTTCGGATAGGCTCGGAATTCAAATTTAAGACTCTGTTGACCAAGAAGTTAACCGTTTAGCGGCCATCTTGGGTCAGGAAGTTAATTTCAGATAGTTTTGGTGTTATAATCCAACTCCAACATGGAGGTTATGCAAATGAAAGAGCTTAGGGAGCAAATCCTCGAATTAGTGTGTGAACTTGTGAGGATAAGATCGACGGAAGACCGTCTCGATGAACTTCAAAAAGTCGTAGATTTTGTGGAAGAGAGACTGAAACATCCCAACTTGCTGATCCACAGGTATGAACACAACGGAAAGCCGTCGCTTGTGGCGACATTTCATGAGACGAAGTGGCCAAAAGTTATGTTTGTCGGACACTTGGATGTCGTGGAAGGGGAGGATGAACAGTTCGAGCCGAGAATCGAGGGCGACAGGATTTACGGGCGAGGCGTGATCGACATGAAAGGCCCGGATGCTGTGATGATTCAACTGTTTTTCGACCTCGCTAAGGAAGGGATTAAACCGGACATCGGTCTGATGTTGACGACGGACGAGGAGGTCGGCAGCAAGGACGGCGTCGAATACCTGCTGAAACACGAGGGTTGGGGGGCGGATTTTGCCATAATCCCTGACAGCGGCGGCACATTCGAGATAGTCTATAAAGGTAAGGGTGTGTTGCACTTAAAGGCTATCGCAAAAGGTAAGGCCTCACACGGGTCAAGACCTTGGCTCGGCCATAACGCAATCGATTCGCTCATAGACTTTTACACAGAACTGAAAAACATGTTTCCGAAAGAACCGTGTGGCATTCCTGACCATTGGCATCACACGCTGAACTTGGGCAAAATCAACGGCGGAAAGGTCGTCAATCAGGTTCCGGATTATGCCGAGATGCATCTGGACATAAGGTTCATAGAACCTTGGACATCGGAGTCGATGTTCAACCACATCAAAAAAATAGCGGATAGGCACAGTGTTGGGCTTGAGGTGGTGTCGAGGGGCGAACCTGTTGCCACCGATCCGAACCATCCCTATGTCCAGGCGTTCAAAAAGGCTGCGGAACATGTTCTCGGCCGCCAACTTAAACTGGTCGTCGAGCACGGAGCTACGGACGGCCGGTTCTTTGCCGAAAAGAAGATCCAAAACATAGTAACCTGTTCCGAAGGCGGAGGTGCACATTCGCCCAACGAATGGGCTTCTATTTCATCGTATCTCAAGCTATATCAGGCATTTCGGATTTTCCTGAAGGAACTCTGACGGAAGGATGAGGGATGAAAGGCGTGATCTTAGCCGCCGGTAAGGGCACGAGGATGCGCGAGTTCACTCGGAATCGGCCGAAGCCGATGCTCAAGGTCGCAAAGCGGAGCATCTTGGAGCACATCTTTGACGCCTTAAAAGCCACAGGAATTCATGAACTGATCGTCGTAACAGGCCGTTTCGCAAACATAATCGAAAACCATTTTGGCGACGGAAGTCGATTTGGATTCAAAATAACCTATGTCCGTCAAAAAGTTATCGATGGAACAGGCTCTGCGACCCTGCTGACAGAACCGTTTGTCTCCGATAGCCCTTTCTTTTTAACTTACGGCGACATAATCACATGGCCACAAAATTATCCCAAATTCCTTGAATTTTACAGAAATCGACCATGCAAAGCACAACTTGCTGTCTATGAAGTTGATGACCCTTGGCGAGGGGCTGCTGTCTATGTCGATGGAGACGGAAAGGTCATAGACATCGTAGAGAAACCTCCGAAAGGCTCGTCGAAAAGCAAGCTCAACAACGCCGGGCTTTATGTTTTTGACCCGATTATCTTCAAGTATCTCAAGCAGATAGGTAAATCGCCACGAGGCGAATATGAGTTGACCGACGCCATAAGATTGATGATCCAAGATGGACATGATGTTCGCGCCGTGCGACTTGAGGGATATTGGGGCGATATGGCGACACCAGAGGATGTCATGGCTATGACCAGATACCTTGAGTCCAAAGGAGCGGCTTAGAGAATTGGGTAAGCTCCCAGAAGATTTCCCTATGATGTGAAGGCCTTTTGACAATAGGAGGGTTAAGATGTCAAAAATTGTTGTAGGTTATATCCTTCTGCTGATTCCTGCCGCTATTTCATGGCGTGAAAACCTTAAAGTCGAAATCGAGCTGAGCGTTGCAGGCCTGCGTTCCCTTTTGCAACTCCTTTTGATGAGTTCGATATTGCTCTATGTGTTCTCCCTGCCCAACTGGGCTAATGTGATTTTGGTCTTAGTGATGCTGGTGCTCGGTGCTGTGATTGCTTTCGAGCGTGGACGGCGTGTCCCTTTTGGTCTCCCGATAGCCATAATTTCGATCGGCATCGGCTATCTGATAGCTTCAACGGCGCTTTTTGCCTCCGGCGTCATCAAATTCGTGCCCAACATCTTTGTGCCGCTTTCCGGGATGCTGATCGGAAACGCGACGAAGGCCGTCTCTTTGAGTTTTGCGCAAAGTCGAAAGTTGATATTTGAGAATTCGGATGTCATTGAGGCGGCGTTTTTGGACGGAGCTGATTACATCGAGGCGTCGAGATTCCTTATCCGTGATGTTTTGAAGGTCATCTTGATTCCCCAAATTGACGGCCTTAAGTTGCTCGGACTCGTGCACATTCCCGGGACTATGTCCGGGCTTTTGATCGCCGGGATGCCTCCGCTTGAGGCAGCGGCCTATCAGCTTTCCGTAGCCTATGCGATAAGCTCTGTTGCTGCATTTGCCGCCTTCTCCGCAACTTATCTGTCCTTTTTCGTCATCCTCAAACAACGATACGAAAGGCTGTTCCGATAAGTTTCGGAAAAATAAAAGGGCGGCCGAAGCCGCCCAAACCTGACTTATGACAAGCAGCACCTCTGCTATCTGAGTTTTGAGCCTATGAATTCGATCAAATCGACCAGCCTCACGGAGTAACCCCACTCGTTGTCATACCAAGAGAACACCTTAACGAGTGTGCCTTCGATGACCTGCGTCAGCGTGGCGTCGAATATCGACGAATGCGGATTTCCGATGATGTCATGTGAAACGATGGGCGCCTCGTTGTATTCCAGAATGCCTTTGAGTTCGCCCTCAGCCGCCTTACGGAACGCTTCGTTGACCTCCTCAACAGAGGTCTCTTTCTCGACTTCAGCCGCAAAATCCACGATGGAACCGTCGGGCACGGGCACACGGATCGCTATCGCCGAAAGTCTTCCTTTGAGTTCCGGAAAGATCGATTCGATCGCCTTTGCAGCGCCGGTTGTGGTGGGAATGATGTTCTGTGCAGCGGCGCGCGCCCTACGAAGGTCTTTGTGTGGGAGGTCGAGGATGCGCTGGTCGTTTGTGTATGCGTGGATCGTGGTCATAACGCCCCGTTTGATGCCGAAGTTTTCCAATAACACCTTAACGAGCGGAGCGAAGGCGTTGGTGGTGCATGACGCATTCGAGATAACATGGTGTTTCTCAGGGTTGTAAAGGTGTTGGTTGACGCCGAGCACGACAGTAAGGTCTGCAGGTTCGCCCTTTGACGGAGCGCTGATGATGACTTTTTTCACCGAGTCCCTGAGATGGAGCGCCGCCTTGTCCCTTGATCTGAACAAGCCCGTTGATTCCACAACGATGTCAACATCGAATTCACCCCAAGGTATTTCCGCCGGATTTTTGATGGCGAAAACCTTTATGCGTTTGCCGTTGATGACGATAGAATCGCCATCCGCATAGACTTCGCCGTCGAACACACCAAAAACGGAGTCGTATTTAAAAAGGTGAGCAAGTGTTTTTGCGTCGGTTATGTCGTTTACAGCCACGAAGTCGAGGTTTTGACGGGTCAACCCAGCTTTGAGAACCTGGCGGCCTATGCGACCGAAGCCGTTGATTCCGATTCTAATGCTCATTCATTGCCTCCTGTTTCTTCCTTACCCACCTCCTCTTTGACGCTTAAAGCGCCCTTTTCCAGCTTTTCCTTAGCCTCCTCGATAAGTTCTGCTGCTTTCTTAAGTGCCGCCTCTTTCAGTTTTTCGGCCTCCTCTTTGACCTTTTTACGGGTCTCCTCGCCCGGCTGTGGGGCAAGGAGGAAGGCCAGAGCTGCTCCAAAAAGTGCACCCGTTACGAAAGCCACAACTGTCCAGCCAGTTCCAGTGCTTCTTTCCTCAGCCATTTCTTTTCACCTCCTGCTTTTTGTTTTTTTGTTTTTTACCAAATATGCCCGTAGTTTGACCGAAAAGTTTACCAACCAGACTCAAAATGCCTCCTTTTTGAAAGAGGGATTCCATAGAGTCCACAAGGCGCTCCGTTTTTGCAGTCAAATTGTTCACTCTGACAGTTGTAGCGTTGACATTTTGCAGTGTCATTTTCAGTTGCCGCACGACCCTGCGCATATCTCGGAGGAAAAGGATGAGATAAATAAGAGCAATGACTCCAAAGACATATAGCGCAAATTTAACCAACTCAATTACATCGATGTTTACCCTTAGCTGCATGTGCATAATATATCGGGCAACTTCGAGGCATGTCAAGGAAAAGGGGGATTGGTAACTTTTGTGATAAACGATTCTATCCCAGACGGAATACATCTTCGAGAAGCGACCTCCACTCCACCCCTTCCCAGAGGAAGGTGGGGAAGCATAAGCTCACATCCATGAGTAACTTCTAACATGGATTACGACGAGACTAAATGATAATCAAAACGATAGGTTGAGCAGGGGTTGAGGATGTTATATCGCTGAAAATTCAGCACCTATCCCGACAGCACAAACCAATTTGACTAATAGCCGCAACTCACCTGAAACGCCTTATCTGTAAAGCAGGAACTCCTCGATCGTGGCCGCATAATCGTCTGACACCCAGTTCGACTCAAAGAATTCGTCCAATCGGCCGTCATCCAATGCAGTTCGGAGCCTGTCAGTCCCAGCAAGTTTGTCTATGAAAAAGGAATCGTTGAATTTCCGCCATTGGAATCTCTCAGGCCACAATTCCTTGATGGTCGATAGGATGCGCAGTCCGATTTCCACAGCACGGTATTGATATGGATCTATGACGAATATCTCGACACCTTCACAGACCTCATCTTTGTATTTCGATGCCGATGGTTTAAAGACCGCCGGCAGGAAGCGAACGGCGTCCAAACGCAATCCGTTCAGGGTATCCGACAGTTTGAATCCGTCGATCCAAGGCGCCCCGATTAGGTGGAAAGGCCTTGCCGTCCCGCGTCCCTCCGATATGTTCGTCCCTTCAAAAAAGCCTGTTCCACAATAGACCAGAGCCGTCTGAGGTGTCGGAATGGCCGGCGAAGGCGGAACCCAGACCATCTTGGTGTCCCAAAACATCCTGTCCCGTTCCCACCCGTCCATAGGGACGACTTTCACCATGTCCCTGACTCCCAACTCGTCGGCATAGAAAAGTGCGATCTCTCCGACTGTAAGTCCATGTCTCACAGGCAGATTTGCGGCACATACGAATGAGAAAAATCGAGGTTCAGGAAGCCATCCCTCGACAAAATGGCCGATCGGGTTCGGCCTGTCGGCGACCCAGAGTTCAAAATCGAACTTCGGAATGGCCTCCACGAATCTCTTCAGTGTGGAAATGTAGGTGTAGAACCTCGCCCCGACATCTTGGATATCGAAAACGACTATATCGAGTTCAGCCGTTCTGGTAAGTGCGGACTCTATGTGGGGATATGTCGGGACAATCGGGATGCCCGTGACCCTATCGGAATCCTCTCTGACCTTTTCGCCGTCCATAAACGACGCATAAAGTCCATGTTCCGGTGAAAAAATGAGGTCAAGCCGAACGCCCGCCTTGAGCAACGCATCTATGTTCCGTTCGAGTCGGCTCGTTACACCGCTCCTGTTCGTCAAGATCCCAACCTTTTTGTCCTTAAGGACTTGCGCCGAATCAACGAGTTTATCTATACCTAAGCGAACCATGTCCGAATTATAACGGAAGGGTGTGGACAAAACCGTCAAAATGCGGCCGAGACGGTTCAGCAAAGCTTCAAATTTGAGTGGAATAGAACGACGGAAGGTCAAGGCGAAGCTGGAATTGTTGACATCGATGCTTTAGAGTTTTAGACCCTTAAATAATGAAAAAACAGCAAATGGAGGATGACGATGCAAGTTCCCTTGATAGACCTTGTGAGACACCATGAGCCGTTATTTGCGGAGCTGGAGACCGCTGCGAGCCGCGTAATTCGTTCCGGCAGATACATTTTTGGACAGGAAGTCGAAAAATTTGAGCAAAAACTGGCCGAATATCTTGGTGTTAAGCACGCAATAGGCGTTGGGAACGGAACCGACGCCCTTAGATTGGCTTTGGAAGCTTTGAAGATCGGCCCTGGCGATGAAGTCATCACGACGCCGTTCACTTTCGTGGCGACTGCCGAAGTCATAGCGCTGGCCGGTGCCAAGCCGGTGTTCGTCGATGTCGAAGACGAGACTTTGAACATCGACCCGAATAAAATCGAAGCGGCTGTCACAGAACGGACTAAGGCGATCATGCCTGTGCACCTTTACGGCCAGGCCGCCGATATGGATGCAATAATGGAAATTTCTGAAAAACATGGACTTGCTGTTATCGAGGATACGGCTCAAGGGATTGGAGCGTCTTGGAAGGATAAAAAACTCGGAACTATCGGCACGATCGGCACTTTGAGTTTCTTTCCGACCAAAAACCTGTCGGCTTTGGGCGACGGCGGAGCCGTCATGACCAACGACGACGAACTGGCGCATATACTTCGCACACTTAGGGTTCATGGGGCAGAAGGCAAATATTACCACGTCCGTTTGGGTTTCAATTCGAGATTGGATGCCATTCAGGCCGCTTTCCTGAATGTGAAAATCGACCACATCGATGAATGGAACGAGAAGAGGCGTTCGATAGCCAAACGATACAACGAGGGGCTGTCCGATGTAGTGCGAACCCCAGTGGAACGACCTGAGAACTACCACATATTTCATCAATACACCATTCGGACTGACAGGCGTGATGAACTCCGTGAATACCTCAAGGAGAACGGGATAGCGACTGCCATTCACTATCCTCGTCCGCTCCATTTACAGCCTGCATTTGCCTATCTTGGCTACAAAGAAGGGGATTTTCCAGTTGCGGAGCGTGCCGCAAAGGAAGTCCTCTCGCTGCCCGTCTTCCCAGAGATGCGGGATGACGAAATCGATTATGTCATCCAAACAATAAGGAGATTTTTTGGAAAGTGAAGTTCGTAGCCCTGTCCGATGCCCATTTCGGCTCCGATCTGGGTCGCTTTCCAACAAAAGCACGAGTCCGCATCTTCAACGACTTCCTTGAATTCATAAAACTTCAAGGTTTTGACGAACTTATACTTGTCGGCGACATCTTTGACTTCTGGTTTGAATACAAGCATGTTATTCCAAAAGAACATTTTGAGGTGCTCGAAGCCCTGCATTCCGCATCCAATCACATCAAAATCAGGTTCATAGGCGGAAATCATGACCTCTGGGCAGACGGATTCCTCGAAGAACTCGGCATATCCGTCCACGAAGACCCTTTTGAGATGAATGTTGACGGCAGGAGAATCCTTTTTGCACACGGAGACAAGTTCAGGAGGACGGATTTGGGCGGTCGTATTGTTCGGTTCATTCTCGGCAATGCGCTCGCCATTTCCATGTTCAGACTTGTGCATCCGGACATCGGGATCAGCATAGCGCATTGGGTCTCATCGTCTTCGCGCAAAAGATCGAGCAGAAAAACGGTTCAAGACCCTGTGCCGGAAAAGGTGGTCGAGCTGCTGAGCAACGGCTACGATCTTGTGGTCTCAGGTCATGTCCATCTCCCTTTCATCCAAAGGGTTGGCAATGGAATCTTCGCCATAACAGGCGACTGGCTTTACCACTTCACCTATCTCGAATTTGATGACGGCAAGACGGTCAAGATCAAATGGTATCTCGAAGAAAAGGAGCAACGAATTGACTTTGAGTAACATCGACGAAATCGTTGTCCTTACAGTCAGACAGCCCTACGCTGACCTAATCGTCGATGGCCGAAAAATTTGGGAGATCAGAAGGAATTCTGTGAACTATCGTGGGCACATCGTGATAGTCTCAGAGGGAAAAGCCATAGGGCAGGTGAAGATAGTCGATGTCAAAGGCCCGTTCGATGTCGATGAATTGTTGAGATACAAGGAATTCCATTTCGCCGATGAGACATTTTTGAGACCTTACAGCAAAGGCCGCAAGCTGTGGGCATGGGTGCTTGCAGATGCAGAACGGTTTGATCGACCTGTGGATGTCGAAATCATCTCGGTGTTTGAATCACCTTTGAGGAGGGGGAGACTAATCGTCGGCGGAACAAAAGGTTAACCTTTATAGCGAATTCCGCTGTCAATCCATCATAATTGAGTCCAAAACAAGGAGGGTTGTCATGGCTTTGAGTTTTACGGTTGAAGTCAGCGAATTTTTGAAGGCACTTAAGGGTGCTGCAAAGGCGTTGCCTTCGAGAACTACTTTGCCGATTTTGCAGAACATGTTGTTCAAACTGGACGGAGATGAATTGGAAATAGCCGCCACGAACCTCGACTTCTCGGTGATCGAAAAAGTCCTCGTCTCGGAACCCGAAGGAGAGGGTTCGTTCACCGTGCCCGGAAAGACCATCCTGAATATCATCTCGAACATGACGGAGCCGTTCATCTCGATTGAGAACGAGGGATTTACGACAATCTTGAAAACACCGAAAGGCAACAAATACGAGTTGATGGGCTTAGACCCGCAGGATTTTCCAAAAATCACACATCCGGAAGGCGGAGATGTCTTTGAGTTCGATACGGAAACCATCATGAAAGGCGTGAACTTGGTGTCGTTCTGCGCTGCCAAAGACGATTTGCGTGCTTTTTTGACCGGAATTTATTGGCATGTAACCGAAGAGTTTGAGATGCGATTCGTCGCATCGGACTCCCACAGATTGGCGGTTTACGGAAAGGTCGGTGAGTTCCCTTCTGGATTTGAAGCTATTGTGCCACCGAAGGTTTTCGACTTCATCAAGGAGCATGAGACCGAAAAGATCACAGTTCAATCGACCAAAGAATTGCTCGAATTTAGGACGCCCTATGCGTCTTTGATAACCCGTCTTATTGAAGGGCCTTATCCGAACTACGAGGCCGTTATTCCCGACCTTCCGGGCAACGGGGTGCTCCGTGTCAACAGAGATGAACTTTTGACCGCCCTGAAAAGGCTACTCGTCTTCACAACAAGTCCGACATACACAACTATTTGGCATTTCAAAGAGCGGGAGATCATCGGAAAGGCATCGTCGCCTGAAGCCGGTGAAGGCATGGAACGCCTTCTCGCAGAATACGAAGGACAGGAGATGACCGTCGGATTCAATGCCGAATACCTTGCCGAGATCGTCCGAAAGATCGAAAGCTTTGAGGTCGAAATGCATCTATACGACCCCTACAAAGCGGTCTATATCAAACCCACCGATTCGACCAAAGACGAAAAGATTTTCTATCTGTTGATGCCTGTGAGGATTGCGGAGTCGGAATTTGGGGAAAGCGGGGAGTCCTCTGAGGAGGAGCATTGAGATGCCTGAAGGGCAGATTAAGGCCGGAGTCCTCGCAATAGGCGACGAACTTCTGGCTGGACTTCGCATAAACACTGACATCGCTTTGATCGCCAACTTCCTTGAGAAGTTCGGCATAGAGATAGGAGAGGAGCGCACGGTTAGAGATGAGGACGAGGCGATAAAGTCGGCTGTGGCAGAGTTGAGTGAACGATTTCCGCTCGTGATCACCACCGGAGGACTCGGTCCAACACACGATGATCGAACCCGTTATGCGATAGCCGATCTTTTGAGAAAAGAACTCGTCCGCAAAGAGGAGCTGCTTGAGGGTGTCAAAAAACGGCTGAGAGAGCTTGAAATGCAATACATCCCGGAGATCCACGACAATTATGCCCTCGTGCCGCAGGGGTTTGAACCCATCCCGAACAAGGCGGGCATAGCGCCGGGATTGTTTTACCATGCTGATGGCAAGACCATCCTGTTACTTCCAGGCCCTCCGCGCGAAGTGAAAGCAGTTTTGCAAAAGATCGAGCCGAAATTCAAAGAGCTTTTCGGCCAGTCTCTTGTGGTAAAAAAGACGATCAGGACTTTCGGTATCCCGGAGGTGGACATCCAAGATAAACTAAAAGATGTCATGGAGGAGCTGGGACATGTCAGCCTTCTCCCGTCGCCGATCGGTGTCGATGTGGTGTTGAAAGCAAGCGGTAAGAAAGAGAAAAAAGTTAGAGAAGAAATCGAGAAAAAAGCGGAAACCGTGAAACACATCCTCGGTGAAGATGTCTATGGTGAAGATGACGATACGCTTGAAAAAGTTGTCGGAGAAATCTTGAGAAGACGAAGACTTAGGATCGGTGTGGCGGAATCGTGCACGGGTGGTCTGGTCTCACACCTGATCACCAATGTGCCCGGCAGCTCCGACTATTTTTGGGGCAACGTCGTGGCCTACGATAACAAAGTCAAAGAGGAGGTTTTGGGGGTTCCGAGCGAACTTATAGCGCACTTTGGAGCAGTGTCCGAACCGGTTGCGCTTATGATGGCGGAGGGCATAAGAAAACTTTTGCATGTGGAAGTCGGCATATCGACCACCGGAATAGCGGGGCCAACAGGCGGCACGCCGAAAAAACCGGTGGGGTTGGTCTATATGGGGATCTCCATCATGGGAAGGACAAAAGTTTTCCACAAGATTTTCAAAGCCGATCGGCTTGGTGTAAAGGAGCAATCGGCATATACGCTTTTGGATGCTTTGCGTCGTGAACTGTTGAAATGTTGAGAATGTGGACGACACGCCATCGGTGAGCCATCAACGAAGTGCTGCCCAGATGAGAACGATTTTCCAAACGATGTCGAGGACTTCTTTGAAAATTGCAGTCCTCTTTTTGGGCACTTCGATGATGTCCCTTGAGCGGACTCCTATCTCTTCCAAACTTTTGCGCTGTTTCATGGCATCCCAAACATCGATCTTCATCTCCTTTCCTTGCCGTATTATCCTGACCCTTTTGATGTCGCCTGAAGACGTAACACCTCCGCTTTTGCCTATGGCGTCCCAGATGTCGTTGTAAAAATCGACATAGTATTCGCCCGGCCTTTTTACCTCGCCGACTATGTAAATCCGATAGAGCACGCTGATGTTATACACCGGCCGCAGGAAGTAGTTGGAATAGAGTCTATAAACCGAGTCTTGCAGTTCCTGTCCATCAAGGTTGCCCACTTTAAGCCGCCCAACGAAAGGGATGAAAACAGTGGTGTCCCCTTCAACAAAGACAGTATCTTGGACGGTATATGTGTAGTGTCCCACATCAGATTTTGACAGTGCAGTGGGCTGTCGGAACTTGATCACTACAGCATCCCCTGGAAGAAGCGAAAAAAGACAAAAAAACAATAGCGCTAACGACATATCGGCAATAATTTTAAGGTTGAATCCGAAATTTACGCAAAAATGGGGCAGATAACTTCACGAGTCCGCCCTTAAATGAGCAGCTCCTCCAATCGCGGCATAAATTTGCGAACAATTGTCCTCGTAAACCCAATGTTGGCTTCCTTTGTCTTGGCAGCGACAACCATTATGTAAGAATCTTTGATCAGCCAAGCGAACAAGATTATGGCGTCCATGCGAATCATAAAGGTCTCCAGATTTCCGGTTACCTCTTCGCCGATGAAGCTGGCTATCCTTTTTATCGACTTCGCCAGCCACGCATAAACGGGTCCTGTGGTCTCAAGATCGAAATCGGGCAATTGGGAGAAACCGATAACTGGAAACCCCTCTTGGAGTTCGGCTATGCCTGCTCCAAGAAAGCCCGGAATGTTGAGCTGCATTTCATCGAAAATTTTCTTAAGTTCTTCTATTCTTGCCTGCTGCATGGCTTCCCTCTTCTCTTATGGCAGGATTGCCTCAAAATCGGGCAGTTTTTTCTTGACTATGGCTGCTGCAAGCGCTGGAATCGTTTTCTTCTCATCGAGTGCGATCCCGAAGAAGTATTGCTCCTTCAACGGCCAGATCCACAGCATCAGTTTTTGGAACGCAATCATGACATCATGCACATTTCCAAGCACTTCCTTGCCGCGCATGTCCCTGTATTCGTTGATGACCGAGAGCGCTTCGCGAATTATGGGCGAGAACTCCTCGTGGTCTATGGAATCGGAAAGGCTATAGCCCGCCAATACGAATCCGGATTCCATTTCGCCGACCACTAAAACGACAGAACCCGGTATTCGCTTGCCCAACTCCTTCAGATTTTTTCTCAAATCTTCACTTATCACAACTTCTTACCTCCTTCCTGTGGTTCTTTTGGTTGAGTATAAACTCATAAAACCGACTTGTTCAACCTAAGTTAACACAATTCATTTACTTTCATGACACCGATGGTGTTGTAGGTCCGATGCGTCGGTCCATGAAATTAAGGGACTACACAACCCGTTCCCTCATCAGATCGTGAAGGTGGATTATCCCGATAGGATGGCGCTCCTCGTCTATCACGATGAGGGCTGTGATACCATAATGCTCCATCTTGTTGGCGGCTGTGATAGCGAGCTCATCCTTCGTTATCGTCTTCGGATTTGGGTTCATTATGTCCTTCGCTTTGAATTTGAAAATATCGGTCTCGCGCTCCAGCAGGCGTCTGAGGTCGCCGTCTGTGAACACGCCGACCACTCTCCCCTCAGAGTCAACGACGCTTGTTATCCCTCGCTTTGATGTCATCTCAAGGATAACCTGCTTCATGCTTGCATCTTCGTGCACCACAGGAACATGTTTTTCACCAGTTAACATCATGTCCTCGACCTTCAGCCAAAATTTCTTGCCGATCGCTCCACCTGGATGCAATTTAGCGAAGTCTTGAAGTTTCAGCCCTTTTTCATAAGCAAGAACTATCGCAAGGGCGTCCCCCAAAGCCATCATCGCTGTGGTGGATGTCGTCGGCGCCACATCGTAAGGACAGGCCTCATGTTCGATCGGGACATGTATCACGATGTCGGCGTTTTGGGCAAGTGAGGAATTTTTGTTTGCTGTTATCGCAATTATCGGCATTCCCCATTTTTTCAATAGTGGTATCAACATGACGAACTCATCCGATTCGCCGCTCTTCGATATCACGATGACGACATCGTTCTTTCCAACAATGCCAAGATCTCCATGTAGCGATTCGGTCGGGTGCAAAAATATTGCTGGTGTGCCAAGGCTTGTTAATGTGGCGGCTATCTTCTTTCCGACTATCCCGGATTTCCCGATTCCTGTTACGATGACACGCCCAAACCTCGTTTTGTCGAGTATGAGTCGGACTGCTCGGACAAAATTCTGGTCAATTGCGTCCTTTTCAAGCCTGTGCAGTCCCTCGATTTCAGCTCTTATCGTTTTTTTTGCAAATTCTATTATCTCTTTGTCGCTCATCCCTTTAAAGCAAACCTTTTTAATTTTTCGTAGATTGGTCCTTGTGGGGTCAATGTGCTCTTGTAGAGGATGATCTCGCTCACTGTAAACGGAGGATATTTGCTTTCGGGAATACCGAGCTGAGAGAACCTGATCTTGGGACCATGTTTTCGTGAACGGGCAAGGGTGAGGTGTGCTTTGAACTCGCGGCGCTCTCTTTTGAAACCGACTTTATGCATCGCATCCTCGATTTTTGCTGCAAGATGGGCAAGAGAGTCCTGTCCCGATTGGATTCCAAGCCACAGGACTCTAATTCCGCCTCCAGCGTTGAACGAGCCCGGTGAACCGATCTGAATTTGGAATGGCGGCGTGGAGGCTGCGATCTTTCGCAGTGCGTCTTCGATCTGTGGCAACTTACGCTCGTTGACCTCTCCCAAGAATTTGAGCGTTATGTGGATATTCTTAGTTTCCACCCATTTCAAGTCCGGTGCACGCTTGCGGACCGATGAAAAATTTGTCTCAATCTTCCTTTTCACCGATTCAGGGATGTCAACAGCTATGAAGCATCTCATGGCTTTGTGATTTTAAAACGGAACAATCAGTTGTTCAACGAAGTATTGGGCGGCATTCAAACAAATATTCAAACATCCGTAAGATAGGATAAGGGACGAGTAATGCCTGTCCCCCCGACGGTTTGGTTTAAACGGGATGAGTTTAGTTCAAAGGGTAGGAGCATGGAGTGCTATCCGTGCCCCTACCCTCCTTTTTATCAAGATGGGAACTCTCAGAGAGGTGATCAAAGTTCGGCAGAGGCTCTCCTTGTGGCATGGCAGTTAAAGTTCACAGCCACCGGCAACGATGTTATATGGGTTGCACCGACCTCGATATGGACATCCAAAGTTGTTATGATCCCACCGAGTCCTTGAGGCCCGATGCCCAAACGATTTATTTCGTCCAAAAGTTCGAGTTCAAGATTGGCATAAAATGGGTCGGGATGCCTGACGCCTATCGGTCTGAGAAGCGCCTTCTTTGCAAGCCAAGCGACGCTGTCAAATGTGCCGCCTATGCCGACACCGATGACGCCCGGAGGACATGGATTGGGGCCTGCATCCTCCACAGCTTTGACGACAAACCGCTTAACTCCTTCTATCCCTTCGGCCGGTGTCAGGATGGCAAGTCTTCCCATGTTTTCGCTTCCGCCCCCTTTTGGCATCACGGTGATTTTGAACTTATCGCCCGGAACGACCTCCACATGGATATGGGCTGGAGTGTTATCACCTGTGTTTTTCCTTCGGAGCGGGTCTCCCACGATTGATTTACGCAAATAGCCTTCGATATAACCCTTTCTCACACCTTCGTTGACAACATCGTAAAGGTAACCGCCGACGATGCGGACATCCTGCCCCATTTCAATGTAAACAACTGCTGTCCCAGTATCTTGGCATATCGGTATCCTCTCGTTTTTGGCTATTTCGGCATTCTCCAGCAGTTGTCTAAAAATTTCTTTTCCCACAGGTGATTCCTCTGTTTCCATGCCTTTCCTGAGCGCTTGAAGGACATCTTCGGGCAACTCGAAATTCGCCTTTATACAAAGTTCTTTCACTGTCTCAACAATTTTTGCGGCCTCAATTTCTCTCATCTCAACTCCTCCTTATGGTTGTCGAATCTTTAGGGATCAAGAAGACAAATTTGCTGCCTCCTTCCGGAAGGCTTTTAGCCCAAATTCTGCCTCCGTGAAGCTCAACGAGGCGTTTGACCACAAGCAACCCCAATCCGGGAAGTTCAGAGGATGAAAGTTGCTGAAGGTTTGCCCATTCGTTCTCTATCTCCTCAAATATGTTGCCTTTGAACTTGTCGGCAAAACCTATCCCTGTATCTTGAACGGTTATCTTTGCAAACTTGCCTTCATCCTCCGCCGTTATGTAAATGCTTCCGCCCGAAGGTGTAAACTTTACAGAATTGGAAAGCAAGTTATAAAGGATCTGCTTGACACGCCTTTTGTCTGCGGACACATACTCGTTGCCCATCCTAAAATCGACGGAGATTTTAAGTTTTTTATCAAGCAATTGGCCTTCAAAGAGTTTGATCGTTTCGGAGATAGCCTTTTTCAACGAAAAAGTGGCGATCTCAAGGCGAACTGCACCAAGCTGAAGTCGTGCTAAATCAAGGAGATCGTCCAGCATAACATGAAGCTGATAGCTGTTCTCCTTTATGATCTCTAAGTATTTGCGCTGCTTATCGTTGATTTCACCCATAGACCCCGCAAGTAAAAGCTCGGCGCTTGCGATAATCGTGGCCAAAGGAGTCTTCAAATCGTGTGTCATCTTGGAGATGTGCTTAAGGCTGGTGGTATGGGCCTTTTTGGCCTCCATGTATTGCATCTTCATCTGATACAAAGGCTGAGCAAACTTCACATAAATGCAAACCGCCATTTCCAAGAGATTAAGGATGTGAGACAGAGTGGATCGGTCGATGTCTTTTGGGATCCCTTCGAGCAGGAACACCACATCGTATTTTGTGGGCAGTGCCATAAAACCGCCTTCAACAATGGGCGAATCAAGATCAAGCCAGCGGCACTCTTCGCTCCCCGGCCTAAGTTCATGTGATGTAATTACATCGGAGATTATCAGCATTTTGCAACCGCTGTCTTTCTTCCTCAAAATGACCATCCTGTCAAGACCCAATATGTTAGCCACATCTGATGCGAATTGTTCGAGGCTTTGAGTGGTCGCACCTTGCTCCAAAAATTTTCTAAAACTCTTTTCAATAGTTTCACCTGACAGTCCTTTCATAGCTTGGCTATTATTTTCCTTTTAACAAACCATTGTCAACTTAACGAGGAGGCTGTTCGAAAAGTGAGGGCTTAAAAATTTAAGGGGAAGGCTTTAACCTTCCCCCGCTATGAATAGAGCAAAAATCGGAATCACTCTTATTTACAAAGTAACGAAAAGATTCACCTCAACATTGAAAGCCAAAAAGTTACCAATCAAAGGACGACCTAAAGTATACGACGAATCCATCTTCCTGACTATCCTCTTAGTTCGTGAGCTTACAGGTTACAGTTACCGTGAGGCCATCCTTGCTGTGAA
>QNDP01000004.1 GCA_003645975.1 Candidatus Hydrothermota bacterium
AATCGGTTTGTCATGCGCCTGTTGTTCATAAATCTTCTGTCCAGTGTTGAGGTCTAAGACCACCAGTTTTCCATCAAATCCGCCGGCAATAAGTTTGTCGTTGCCCCAAAATGCGATCGAGCGGTAGCCCCGTTTTGCTTCCTGAAATTCAAAGACTTTTGTCATTTCGGGAAGCTTATAAACTTCTATTGGGCGCAGCATTCCGGAAAGTGCAATTAGATGCTCGTCCGGTGAAAATTTGATGCAGAATATCATGTTGTCAGGTGTCGGAATGGCGAAAAGCAATTGACCGGATTGAAAATCGAATATCATGACGCTGTCTGTGCTTCCGCCTATTGCAAGGTATTTTCTGGACGGGCTGAGCTTAACTATTTCTCCAACAACGCCTTTTCCGAGAAGACCCCCGTTTGAAAGATCCCAATAGCGGATGTTGTCAGAGAAGCTTCCAGAGATCAAAAGGTTAGATTTTTTGTCAAACAAAAGTGAGGTTATCCATTGGAAATGGATCAGATGTTTTGCGAGTTCCTGTCCATTTTGGACATCCCAAAGAATCACACTTCGGTCAGCGCCGCCACTTGCAAGTCGTTTGCCATCGGGTGAGATTGCCAAGCCGAGCACTCCATCGAAATGGCCTCTCAATGTGAATTTCGGACTGCGTTTTTCCATCCGCCAGATTTTTATGGTCGAGTCCTTGCTTGCGCTGATCAGCACTCCGTCAGGTGTAAAAATCAAGTCCGATATGCTTCCCGCATGTGCCTCGAGCTTTGAAACGACTTTGAAACCAGATGGATCGATAAAGTAAAGGAATCCATTTCCAGTTCCTACAACGATTTGTGAGCCGTCAGGTTTAACAGCAACGCTTTGACCGTCATTGCCTTCCAATTGAACTAATCCGACAAGATTGCTGTCGTTCCACAGCTTAGCGGTTCCATCTCCACTTACCGAGACAAGTCGTCCATCGGGTAGAAATTCCAAGTCTGTAACGGCTTCTTCGTGGGCGTTAAAGTTGGCTATTTGCTCCCCTGTTTGTCCATTAAAGATTGCGATAAAGCCATCTTCAAAACCGATGGCGTATTTTGAGGCGTCTGGTGTGAGTGCAAAACTGCAAATTGGATGTCCTAATTCGACCTCGGAGACTTCCTTCAGATTATCGATGTCCCAAATTTTGTAATAGCCGTCGTGTCCAACACTTATAAGATAATTTCGACTTGGCCAGAATTGAATTTTTGCCACGAAGTCGTTATGTCCGGGCAAAGAGGCCAGGAATTTACCCGTTTTGCCATCCCAAAGCATTATGACTCCATCGCCTCCCGCCGATGCCAAAATGTCTCCACTGGTGTTGAATGCGACCGTTTTCACCCAAAATTGATGGCCGGTGATAACCAGTTCTGCCCCTTCTGGTAGATGTGGATTCAACGCCATTATGACCAATATTAACCCTTTTATCACTGCTGCACCTCCTTTTATGACAATGACCTACTTAGTTGTGCAAAGTGCTCCAAAGAATGGGTTGATTGAAAGGACAATTCACAATTGCAACGAAGGGGTTAGCAATCTGTGTTCCACTCGACTTTTTAGAACCAAAATTTGTAAAACAATTTTATTTTTTGTTCAACACGGCGCTCCTTCGTGTCGGCTACATCTGGATCATTGACCAGTCCGTCGGCAGTGTGTGATGGCTCACCAAATTCGAGATAAATTTCGGAATTTTTGAATCCACGATATGCAAATTGTAAGAAGATAGACTGCCATGTCCCACAAATTGCATGCCCTACTGCTGCACGGCCGTAAAACTGCAAGTTGTCAGTGATGTTATATCGAGCTTCTACCCCCCAAATCACGCGCTGCCCGATCGAATATGGCACATCCACGACGCGGGTATTCACACCTATGTCTTTGATTTTTAACTGAATTTTTCCACCTGCCCGTTTGGTTTCACCGCCTATCTCAAAGAAAAGATGTCGCCATGTGTCGTGTTTCTCGTGCATTACATCGTAGGACGCCTTAAATGTGAAACCGTTTATAAATTCCCAGTAAGTTTCAAAATAGTTCCATCTGACGAGATGTTCCGAAGCCTCGGGCATGCCCATGTAATAGTTTGTCCTGTAAGTTTTGGCTTTGTAGATAAGATTGATCGCCTTGTAGGGCACAAGATACACAACCTCAGCATAGTAACCCCTTCGTCCAAACTCTCTGTCAAAGGAAGGGTTAAACCGATTTGAGAGCTCATCGAAGAAATTGCGGCCGTAGTCGAAAAATGAGCCTGCGATCAGGAAATTTTTGAAACGGATGCTACGGAGTTCAAGCTCCCATGCAGCTCGGTCTGATGAATCGGCGTTATTTGGATGCAAACTCTTCGCTATCTCGAAATTTATTCTCAGCGGTCCTTTAACTTTAAAACTGCCTTCAAGTCCAGAAACTTCGTTAAAACTGACACCACTGCCACGCCAATCCTTCTTCAGGTATATTACGCCCAATCCGAATCGGTCTTTCATAAATTTCTTATAACCTTTGAACACATAGGCTTCTCCGTCCCATGTTCCGTATTTACTGACAATTCCCGTGATATAAAGTCCATATTTCTCCCAAAAATCGAACCGCATTCCGGAGGCTTTCGGTCCCCACGAGTCATCTTTAAGTCTGTCTGTGTTAACGAGTTTTAAGAGAGGGCTCGGCACGTAAAACCTGTCCTCACGGGAGAAGAGGGTCATTTCAAAGAACTGTTTCCGCATAGATAAGTGTCCCTGCCAGAACAGCCATCGCCCGCGCTGATTGGTTGTTTCGTAAAAGAGCGAGATGAAAGCCTCTGTCCCTTCGGAAGGTTTTCCTACAAATCGAGTCTCAACTTTATGGCGTCCCCATGGATTTTGATGGATAAAGTATCCGAACTCTCCTTCGTAATACCCACCGATGTAAGTAGTTGCGATTAGGATGCTGAGGATTAAATTCATAGCGAAATTAAGGTTATTGCAACAAATAGAAATGGTCAACTTGCGGCGGTAAACCCATTTTGCTCTCAAGGCATTTATCTTAACTGCGAAATCTATTTGCACATTCAAAACCTTTACATCCATAACTTTTTGAGCCTCGTTATGCACATTGCTCTAATCGTTTTTAAACTTTAAAATTGCGCTCCACAAAAGGAGGCACCCGATGGAATTGATCCGACAGATCAGAGAAGCTGAGGCTGAGGCTAAGAAGTTGCGGGAGAAAGCACAGAAAGAAGCCGATAACTTGATAGCCGAAGCAGAACGGAATGCAAAGGAGATATTGCAACAAGCTCAGCAAAAAGCAGCCGAAATCCGAAACTTGGCTAAGGAAAAGGCCAAAGAGGAAGCAAAAAAATTGGTTAAGGAGATGGATAAAGAGGCTGAACGAAACTTGCAGGAAATTCGATCCTCTGCGGAACAGAATTTTGATCGAGCTGTCCGGTTCGTCATCGAAAAGGTGAAAGGTTGAGAGATGGCGGTAGCAAGAGTCGAGAAAGTTGCAATTTTTGTGCATAAATCCGAAAAAGATAAATTGCTTCAGGAACTTCAAAAAGCTTCTCTATTCCATGTCTCAGATGTTTGGCAATCACCCCATTTTTCTGAATTTACTGCCGGTTCTGAACGCCAAGTCAGCTCAGTAGGAAGTGAACTTTTACAAAGGCTCAAATCCGTGATAAACGTTTTAAAAAATTATGCACCCTCACAGAAATCCGGTCTTTTTGGACAAAAAGAGAAGGTTAGTCTCGATGAATTTCACAGTGTAGTGAAGGACTTTGATCCAGAACCGATCATCTCTGAGTTTGAGAAGATCCAGATCCGTAAAAATTCTATCAATTTGGATAGGAAGAACCTGCAGGAACAACTGAAAAGTCTTGAACCATGGAAGGATGCAAAATTCGATTTCTCTTTGGTAGGCAAAGGTGAATATGTAACGGTGATCGCTGGAACCATCCCTGTTGGCAAAATGGGGGTTTTAGAGGAGCTTCCAATAGAATTTCAAATTGTAAACAGCGACAATAGAAAGGCTTATGTGATTTTGGCTTTTATGAACGAAGATGAAAACGAAGTAAAGCGTAAATTGGGTGAGGCTGAATTTGAACAATTTGATTTTAGAGGAGATATAAATGAGGAAATAAAACGCCTCACCGAAAAGTTGAAAGAATTAGATAGGGAAAGCGAAGAACTTAAAGCCCGTTTATTTTCTCTTGCCCAACACCTTCGCGAACTAAAGATCTATTATGATTTTTATTCTGATCTCGTTGCTCGACGTGAAGTAGAAATGCTTTCGTTTTCCACTGAAAAAGCTTTTGTCGTTGAAGGATGGGTCAAATCCGATGATAAAGACAAACTTGAGAAAATACTTTCGGAGTTTGAATCCGTCAGTTACTCCTATATGGAACCCTTTGAAAATGAGAAACCGCCTGTAGCTCTCAAAAATTCTCGTTGGAGTGAGCCCTACGAGTTGATAACTGAGATGTATGGTCTGCCGGATCCAAGAGAAGTTGACCCCACGCCTCTCCTTGCACCATTTTTTGCCCTCTTTTTCGGAGTTTGTTTGACAGATGCTGCATATGGGCTTGTTCTGACACTCCTTAGTCTTTGGGCAATCCGTAAGTTTTCTGCAGGCGATAAGTTGTTCAAAATAATAGCTATGGGTGGAGTGTGCGCTATTATAGCCGGGATGCTGACAGGTGGATGGTTCGGCGATCTGTTCGTTCGTCTTAACATCCCTGTTTTTGCAGCTATTCGAAGCAAGTTTATGTGGTTTGACCCTATGGAAGAGCCGATGAAGTTCTTTTACATTTCGTTGGTTCTCGGATATGTCCAAATTCTTTGGGGTTTGCTCATAGGTTTTTACAACAAATGGAAATGGGGCGAGAGACTTAACGGTATAGCTAATGAACTTGCATGGGTCGTTTTCCTTATCGGCTTGGTAGTTGCATTTGTGTTTCACATAAGTGCTGGAAAACTAATGATTTATGCCTCTTTGGCGGTCATTCTGTTTTTGAGTGGGACAAGTAAAAATCCGGTTATGCGGATTCTTCAGGGACTTTACAACATCTATGGAGGCATAGGTTTTCTTGGTGATCTGCTGTCCTATGTGCGCTTGATGGCACGCGGGATGGTAACTGCTGGGATAGCCATGGCTGTCAACATAACTGCTCAACTTGTGATAGGGATTCCGATACTTGGTTGGATATTGGCGTTCTTGATTTTTATTGGCGGACACATTTTCAGCATAGCGGTGAATGTCTTAGGAGCGTTTGTCCACACCATGCGTCTCCAGTATGTCGAATTTTTTACAAAGTTTTATCAAAACGGCGGTCGTCCTTTCCGTCCATTTGGACCAAGACATGAATTTGTAGAGGTAGTGGAAGGATGAGTTATCACATTCTTTTGACAAGTCAGGAGAACTTTGAAGTCCCTAAAATGCAAGGAGTTTATGGAGCACCAAAGGGCAAAAACAGTGCTACAAATGCAGAAATTGTTGCAAGTTTGTCTGTTATAAAACCCGGTGATTTCATTTTTTTCTATGTTAAAAACGTTGGTATTTATGGCGTTTGGAAAGTGATTTCACATCCATTTTACGACGAAACTCCTATTTATTCTGACCGAGTTTACCCGTATCGGATCCTTTTTGAGCCAGTCATTAGGGAGTTCGAAGAGCCGATATTGCTGCATGAAATTTTGGATTTGAGAGATAAAGGTAAAATTTGGACATTCGATATGGGCATGTTTACTAAAAAGAACCATTTTCCGATAACAAGCCAAGAAGGAATTGAAATTTTGAGACTTTTACTGCGCAATAATCCTGTATTTAAACCTGTGCGTCGGTTAAAAAATCCATATCGTCCAATAAATCGTCGTCCTCTTTGGAAACGTTTTGAATTTGATTCAAAGGGAAGATTTCGTTATGAAGGGCATCTAAATGCTTGGTTAGCCAAGTCTTTTGTAGATGGAGAACTTCGTGATGTTTTTGGAGATTACTTTGATGTAATAAACTATGTGCCCACCTCGTTTAATAAAATCATGGATTTCTTTCTGACTCATGTAACAAGAGTCGATTCCATCGATATATTGCATAAATTCACCTGTCTGGAATTAAAAACTGGAACTGTAAAGGAAAAAGATTTGGAACAGCTTATCCGTTACGAAAATTGGATAGCTCGTAAGTTAGCGGATGGGGACTTTGATATGGTGCAAAGTATTTTGATCGGCTTTGATTTTGATGATTCTGTGATCGAATTCGTTGCAAAACGAAACAAATTGGAACATAGAAAGGTAAGACTTTTAAAGTATGAGGTAATGGATATCTCTTTGGGGCGGATAGCGTTGCATGAAATAAACTGAACTGAAAAGGAGGTGGATTCGATGGAGATGATTTGGGCTTTGCTTTCACAGAGCGGTGGCACACAAGGAGGCACACCGCTTGGACTTACACTTGCAATACTTGCCGCGGCCATCGCCACTTTCTTCGGCGGACTTGGCTCTGCAATCGGTGTAGGACTTGCAGGTCGGACAGCAACAGGTGTGCTTGCCGAAGACCCTGACAAGTTCGGCCGGCTGTTCCTCTTAGTCGCTTTGCCCGGAACACAGGGATTTTACGGATTTATTGGAGGACTGCTCATAATCCTTAAGGTCGGTATTTTTGGCACACTTAAGCCAGTTACGACGATGCAAGGCCTGCAGCTCTTTTTCGCTGCATTACCTGTCGCTCTCGGTGGTTTGTTTTCGGCTATCCATCAGGGAAAAGTCTGTGCATCTGGCGTTGAAATGTCAGCCAAGCAACCAGAAGCTTCTATGAAGGCTGTTATCTACGGCGCTATGGTGGAAACCTATGCAGTTCTCGGCCTTCTTGGAACCCTTTTCCTTTTGCAAGGCATCAGGATATGAGCAAGGAAAAAATTACCAAAAAAATAATCGAAGAGGCCAGAAAAGAGGTTGAATCGATAATAAGTAAGGCGCGAAGTAGGGCAAGAGAGATACTCAAGAATGCGGAAGATGAAGCCCAAAAAATAATGGCGGAAGCTCAACGGGATGCGGAGAGGATAAAAAAGAGAGAAATAGAGAATATATTGGGACTTCATAGGATAGAGATTCGCAAAAGGCTTCTCAAGGAGAAACGCAAGTTCATTAAAGACGTGTTCGATAAGGCTTTCTCTGAAATAGCGTCGGATGATAAGCTATACGAGGCTTTGGCTAAGCGGATATTGGAGGAAAACATCGTTCATGGAAATGAAACTGTGATCTGTGCCTCGAACGATAAAACGGTAAAATCCCTTGTAGATCGACTCAACCGTCAGAAGGGGTGGAACCTCTCTGTGGAATCTGACGACTCGGTTGTCAAGGGTTTTGTCATTCGAGCCCATGGACATGAAATAAACTTCAAACTTTCAATGATAGAGGAAGCCGTGCGGACAGATCTCGAGGGGGAAGTTGCTAAAATTTTGTTCCAAAGAAAATGATGTTGAGGATACCGAGACAGGAAGATACTCGTTTCGCTTATGCAATTGGGCGTGTGAGAGCGCTTGAAAACAGGCTGCTTGACCGTCAGAGGGTGGAAAGACTTTTGGATGCCGAGACCCCTTCAGAACTCCTTAATTTGCTTCAAGATACCGACTATGGACGCTATATCCCGGAACTCTCGTCTCCGTCTGAATTCGAAAAGATGCTCAGAGCCGAACGGAAAAGAGTTGTGGAACTCTTTGAAAAGCTTTCACCTGTGAAGGAATTAACCTATGAAATCCGTCGTCCATACGATTTTCACAATATCAAAGTGCTTTTAAAAGCCAAGATTACCGAATCCAATTTCGACTATGCCCTTTACGATATAGGTAATATTCCCATACCTGAGTTGAAGCGGATTTTTGATTCCGAATCCTATCAAAAACTGCCGATCGATCTCCAGAATACGGTCGAAACAGCCATCGAGAGATTTTACATATCGAATAAAGACCCTAAAATTCTTTCGGAGACAGTGGATGAAGCGGCTGCTCGATACTTAACCCTATGTGACTCCAGCGTATTCCTCAAATTTTATAGAAAAGCCGAAATTGATTTGATCAATTTTAAAACGCTTGTGCGAGTGAAGGCTTTCTCACATGCAGATATATCAAGAGTTTACTTTGTCGAAGGAGGAACAATAAGTGTCGGAGAATATCGGCGGGCACTTAGTGATTCGTTGGAGAGTATTCCACATAGATTCTTCACAACTCCATATTATAAAATCCTTGAAGATGGCATAAATTTTTATAAAAGAACAAAATCTTTCTCGAGGCTTGAAAAGCTCTTCGATGATTTCCTTGTGGAAATCCTTAGATTGACGCGTTATATCGATTTAGGGCCAGAACCTCTTATCGCATATTTATTTGCTAAATTCAACGAAATTAAAGTGCTGCGCATGATTTTTGTAGGCAAACTCAACCGAATATCTAAGGAGAAAATAAAGGAGCGGTTACCTAATGTATTCTAACGGTGAAAACAAAATAGGCTGTGTCGGAGAGTATGATGTGGTATTCCCATTTAAATCCATGAACTTCGATATTGTTCCGGTGACTGATGAGGATATGGCCTTCAATGCTGTTAAAGAATTTGTGGACAAAAATTATGCGGTTATTCTCGTCCAAGAGAAGTTCCTGACCGCTATACATGACTTGATTATGGAGACTTATGCTCGACCGATCCCAGCAATTGTGGCTATTCCAGGACCCGAAGGTTCTTTGGGGATAGCCCTTGATAAAGTCAGAGATGTGATTCGCCGAGCAGTAGGCAAGGATCTGCTTGGAGACTAAAAATCAATTCCTCAGAGGGAAAAGAAACGGCAGGGAGTAAAAACCCTGCCGTTATGTTTTTTCTTTGTTGAACGATGACCTTTAGCGAATCTGACTTTTTATAGGAATAGTCTTAGTTTCCCTATCGATATTACTTTTTGTGATTTTTATTTCTTTGACGATTACCGATTTTCCAGCCCTTTTTAAGGTGATCTGTGCTTCTGCTGGAAGCATACTTTTGACTCCAAAAGGAGATATATTTCTTCCGTAAGGGTCATAAATCACGCATTGAGGGTCAAGTTTAAATTCGATCCCTCCTCCTATAATCACTGAATCCTTAGTAAATTTGGTGATGATAGTTTCAAGCTTGATGATATTTGTGAATCTCTTTTCAATCTGTCGTAGTTGGTCGAGCTCCTTTCCTCCAGTATCTATCGCCTTTATTCCATACACATTAAACAGCATTAAAACCAATATGAGCTTCATGACAATTCTGCACCTCCTTTTTATGGATTTCCTTCAAATAATCTCCAAAGAATTACGCCGCTTCTCAATTTTATCGGGAGCTTCAACTCGACTTCTTCAATGGCTCCAGAGCTGGATTGTATGAACGCTTTCTCCTGTTCACTAAGGTGTGCAGTGGGTTGAGAAGGAGTTCCCTGTTCAAGGGAGACTACTTTCTCATTATTCACAATGTTAGTGCCGGTTAAGTAATACAGGATGTAGAGATTACCGCTTCCACCAAAAGCGCATATATCGGCCACAGGTTTAAAGGTTGAGAACAGGACAGCTCCACCTATGACCACCGGTTTCGTAACATTTCTCTCCCCAATTTTTGCCAGTCTCATTTTCCATCCATGATGAGGGTATATTTGATTCAACACGAATTCCGAAAGAGTATAGGAATTGGTTCCTTGTTTAATAATAATTGCTCCTTCCTCTTCTACCATGGAGCAATTCGTCACATCGAAAAGCCCATCGGGGTCCACACTTCCGTCTCCTTGCTCGTAGTGATCGTCCATTACTCCATAGAGATACCGATAACGGTTTATCTCTTCATCAGATTTAACAAAGTATCTTCCTGTTCCAAAGAACACCCACAGATTGCCGTATTTATCAAAAGTTACACTTGGAGCAGCGGAGATGGCACCTTGGGTATATCCACTCGTGAGTTCTGAAATTTGCCAATCGTCAGGAGATTCGCTATCAAATGTGTTCAATCTGAAGACCTTACCATACCACTCAGACCCAACAAGAATATTTGTGGAAATGTAAAGGACATCTACAGAGTAATCCATCCCTACATCAAGTGATGCGATGCCGCTTACAAAGGAGTTGGCAGCGCTCAAAGTAAATGTTTTTAACAATTGGCCGGTAAGAGGATCTATGACAAAAATTCGGCCATTTTGGTCAGAGCAAGCGTCCAAGTCTGTGGGACCCGAACCTATCACGATAAACCACTTATTTTTCACCTTGATAACGGAAGGATAGAAGATCGTGTAGCCGAGATTAGGATGGGTGAATTCCCATAAATACTCGGGGTTTTCCGGATCAGTTATATCAATTGCAAAATAGGCAGATCTAAAGGTAATGTTTGTTCCGTTTACATTTACAGTGATAGGCTGTCCTCCAAATCTCATGCCGACTATAGCCAATGTGCCCCATCCATAGGGATGTTTTCCCGTAGAACTCTCATATTCCTCAGACCATATCCTTACATCAGCGACCTTTACCTTCAGATCCACATAATATCTGTGGCAATTTTCGTAGCTTGAATCTTTCAAAACGGCTAAGTGCGGAAGTAAATTGAACGGAATGAAAGCCCACAATTCCTTCCCTAAAGGTTCCCCGTCCCCATCCACATAGAATGTCTCTTTTCTATCAACAGTAGCGGGATTGTCACCTAACACAATTTTACCTGTATTAAAAGCGTGGACCATTCCGTCATTTGCTCCCACTATAACAATTCGTCTTCTGTCCTTCCATTTGTCACGAAAAACACCGTAAGTTTCATCGTTGTAAATCACGTCATATCTCGCACCGGGTTCTCCAACAAATGTAGGGGTTGAGTAAATAATATCACCGAGTTTCCATACGTGGCCGTCATAAGTTCTATTTCTATAATTTGGACTGTCGTAATCCACGCCCCTCAAGTAATTTATCACAGTTTCAGCCTCTGCTACACTCGAAACGTCCAAATACGGACGCAAGAGAGAAGCTTTCGATGCGACGAAATCCACAACTTCATTACTTTCGGCTTTTCCATTGAGGTTCAAATCGACAAAGACTTTTATATTTCTTTGGCTGGGAGACATGCTTTCCCAAAGGAATTTGCCTCCATCCCACACAGCGTGCACATCTTCATACGCAACAGTGTCAACGAGATCGGAAGGTGAAAAATATCCATCTCCATCTTCGTCGCGATATCTTTCTACAATCGAATGGCCTATAGAGGCATCGAATTTGATTTTAATGATAAAATCTTTATTCAAAGTCAAACCATGGTCTTCATCAGTGTCTTCTCTCAAATTACCGTAGTTATCGATGAAGAAACCCCTCACTGAGCCAATCCAGGAAATATTTCGGTTGGGTAAAAGTTTTTTGGGTGTGAAATAAGCCTGATATGCAAGTCCTTGAGCAGAGGAAGCTGTCGTTGCTATAGCCACTGCTGATGCGCTTGCTGTTCGATTAAGAATGTCAACGAATATGTTCCGTAAAGCTTCTTTTAACTGTTCAGGGTTATCAGCGTAGTAAGCATGACCATCTACCGCTGTTCCTCCAACTACTGCAAGTGTATCCAACTTGCTTTTTGCCTCCCCAAGTGCTACGCCCACCACATAAGTTTTTATGTCAAATATATCGCCATTATACGAAGTGTGTCTTAATTCCTCGATTCGTGCAGCGACTCCTTTTATTAAATCGTCAGCATTTCCTCGATGACCGTTTTCATCTACGCTTGGCAATCCATCGGTTACAAGGATAACGAAATTATTTTGACACCAAGCTTGGATAGGCGAAGACCTGTCAACTCCCGGAACCGCTTCACTGGACGGAAGATGCCCTTCGAAATATTTGCGAGCCGAATAAATGGTCCCTGCCAGAGGTGTAAGTCCAGCATTTCTTATCGGTGTGGCGTAAATATCACCCCCTGATCCCCCAAAGTAGGAATAACCCGTATTTATGCCTGTATCTCCATCTTTATATCCTAATTTGTTCTTTAACTTTTTCTTATGTTCTGCAGTAACATCTGCGACTTCCACTTGAAGCAAACCCGGCCCTGGAGAGACATTTGAAAACCAAGCAAGTCCTACATGCCACCAAGACATTCTTCTACCAAAATCCCAATAACCCAATGCAATGTCTGTATCCGTCGGCCCAAACCAGTAAGTTCCTATTAGACTCGAATATCCGCTGTAACCGTCAGATGTTCCCGTTTTATATCTGTAAATGCGATACCAATCAGTTGCACAAAAACTTCCTGACGTCCATTGGCATCCTTCATGCGGGTTATAACTTGGGGCATAAGCGAAAGCTGTCCCTTCGTCATGAGAAGAGTAAAAAGGATATGCATGTTTGAAATAGATATAGTGAGAAGGGTCTGTAGGATTGGTTACCTTCTGGGTTTTAGGATAAACTAAATTGCAATATTTGCATCTGGTTGAGGAATTTAACGGATAAGTCGTTATAATCTCATCAAAATAATCTATGTCAAAAGATGGATTTTTTTGTTTACATTCTGTTTCACATATTGCTCGAGCTGAAGGATTCCCTGTGCAGCAATATTCCACACATTCGGGAGGCGGATCCGGACAATAAGATTTGGGTTGATAGGACACAAAATAAGGCGAATTGTGAATATGGCGCAAAGACATGCTTGATTGTTTATAAGTCATCAAACCTATTCTCATTTTGTCGCCAAATTCATCTATCAAGTTTTCGATGGTCGTTCTCGCTACAACTGATTTGCTACTGTCATCATTACTCCCAACAGCGTTTCCATAGAAATCCTCATCCATGCTGTTGGAGTTGTCTAATATAACCAACACATTAGGAGTGGCTCTTCTGATCATAAAAGGGGGATAGACACATACTTGTGCCTTAAGTGAAGAAATTATTCCTATAAAAATAAACATCACTACGAACATTTTTTTCATTATTCTCACCCCCGATTTATTATTTTCCAGGTAATCCAACAATTTTCCTGTAAAGAACTTGCAGATTCTTCTTTTCTTTACGAGGACCCTTTGCCGAAGAATATATTATATAAATCTTTGACATCCCACCTCCAGAAGTTTCCGTTCCTATGGGTTCATATCCTGTAGAGAACTCCACGCCACTCCCAACAACAAACTCGTTGTAAAAAGGCACAATCTCGACATCCACTTTGTATTTACCAAATTTGTATTGTTGTTCTAAATTTATTCCGGCCTCGGTGGTAAGCTGTTGTATAGAATTTAAACTAGCTTCTACCCCTGCCTCGGCAGCCTCGCGTGTATTTTGAACCCTCCGTCCACTCCCGAGAATCTGCATATTTCGAATAGCTAAAAAGAGAACCACGCTACCAACTGCAAGAAGGAATAATAAGACAATCATTGCTGTCACTAATGCCACACCCCTTTTCATGTTCATCACCTCTTTATCCGAGTTCATCTAAACAAATTCCTTGGTTTGATAGTAATGGCTAAAGGGATCCATCGGTAATGTCTATCTTCGCCTCCTATATCAATCGAGTGGATAATTGAGCCATCGGGTGTAGAAACACTGACGTTTTCAGAAGGATATTCGTAACTCCTATCTTTTCGCGGAGAGTGAATTATCAGCGAGATTTGCACAAGTTTTAAATTATCGCGTAGGTGATCTGCACTCCATCCTTGCGGGATGGACGAGACCCAAGCGATATCTCCTTTACCACTTGTATCCACTGCAAGATCAACCTTAAAAAGCCTCACATTACGAAGCAACTCCTCACCAGAGCGCAAAAGCACTTCATCATTAGTGAGCTTGTAATGAACTTCAGTATAAGTTGAGCCAGGATCGTTCACTACAAACACAAGATATCCCGGATTCACGTATTGCACAGCCGATTCCAATGTCAAAATAAGCGCATTTTTATTTTCACCCGTTACGGTTACATAAGTTGTCTCTTTAACAGAACTTACATTGAGCGGACCTGCAACAAGCTCCTTATCCCCCATCAAAATAATGATATAATCAGTAGAATCAATGTTCTCTATCGGATTATCCCAACGATAAACAAGAAGTGTGTTAGTGTTATGGGCCTTCTGCAAAATGTAAGTCCATTTACCTCTTTCTGTAATGAAAGCGGTGGCTCGAAGAACAAGTGAATCGGATCCATTTATCCCAACAGAATCCCATTGACTCAGAGGATACACATTTGTCCTCAAACCAAATCCGGTTAACCAGATGTCCCATGTGATAATTTCCGATGCAAGTTGAATTTCGCTTTGCATGAAGGAAAAACTTCGTTCCCTGACCGCCTCCCTAACCTTGAGGTTTAGAAACAGCAAGATCAGTGAGATAACAAATCCCAAAATAGCCATGGAGATAACCAATTCGACGAGAGTTATGCCTTTTCTGCCTTTCATGGCACATTCCCCTTTATCACAGTTAGAGTGTATTTGTATTTATGTGCCCAAAGCACAAAGATTTTTATGGTTTTTATGCCTACCACAGCAGAATCGTAAAGCATATTGTCAGCTACATTCCACATAACAGTATATTTATAGTCTTCGATTTGAACCACTCGTTTGTGATCAGGATGATCAGTGTCATCTAAATCATTCACATCTCCATCATCTTGAATAGTAGTGTCTGAGTAATTGAGACTTCTAAACATCTCGGCAAATTTAAACGCTATTATCCTTGCATCGGCTTGCCTTTTTGCCCTTCTGTTTAACTGTGCTGCTCCTACACCAAGATTAGCCGCAAAAATTATAGCAATGAGAAGGATGGACAAGGCCACCAATATTTCTACAAGAGTTAATCCCCTTTTAACGCAATTCATACCATTCCCCCTGTTTATACTCATACGTTCTGACATTTCCCCATTTGTTAATCCTTAGCCCAAAGAGCTTGTGTCCGTTGGTCAGATAGATGTAATAAACATCAGCCCAAAACAAAGTTCCATTTGATTGGAATAGGAGATAGTTGTCAGCGGATGAGGGAGCAAAACTTTTTAAGCTTACAGCAAAGAATCCATCTCCCGGCAATGTGGTGTAGTCTATACCCATGCCTGCCATGTTCTCATAACCCCAAGGATGCCCGAAGCGCACATTCGACGGAAGCTTTATGCTTCTAAGCTGCGTAAAAAAAGCGGGTAATGAGTCTAAGGTTATGATGATGTATTGATTAAAGTTGGTGGAATCCGGCGTGAGTCCCCTAATTTCGCCTTTTGCAAGTGCTTCTTGCCTTTCCAACAGAATATCGCTTTTTAGCTGAAAAACTGCTCCTTTTATACGTTCAGTCCTCAGCATTCTAAGAAAAGAGAAATAGGAAAGAGTAACCATGACAGCCAAAACAGCCATAACAGCCAAAACCTCCAATAAAGTTAAGCCTTTATTTGACTTTTTAGAGTTCATGATTAGTCTCCATGATAAAGTGCCCTATTTTTTTGTCAAGCGCTAATTTGATAAAGATAATATTTTGTTACTCAACATGTTATCTCTAAATTGAGGCGTTTTTCAAATTTTTGAAACACACAAGATCTATGCCGCCAAATAGGTGTGGACAAATGGGTTAAACTACTAAATCCAGTTGGTCGAGGGAAGAGGGTTTAAGTGTCAGTATTTGGCCAAGTTTGACTTTTCTAAAATTTTTAAAGATAACCTTGAAGTCGATTTCTGGTGCGTCGTAAATCGTTCTGCCATAAATTGCATCCTCAAATTTAAAATCAACTATCGTTTGGATGGGTCTGTGAAGTAGGGATAATTGGGCCTTCTCCATGATGATGGATGCGACTGTATTTGCGACGTCGAATCGTTCGTCTATCAGATCCTGCGGGATTTTTGGCTCTATTTTTGATGCTCTTGTTCCTTTCTCCGACCAAAATTTAAACACCCCTATGCGTTCAAATCCCACCTCTTCGATGTAATCCAGAAGTTCCTGAAATTCAGAATCCGTTTCGGTAGGATAACCGACTATAATTTCTGTTCTTATGAAGATTTCAGGAATTCTGGTTTTGAGTAGTTCTACGGCCTTCTTGACCGCCTTCTCACCTCCGGCTCGTCCCATCAATTTGAGGATTCTGTCGGATATGTGTTGGATTGGCAGTTCCACATAAGGCACAATTTTGGGATTGGACGCCATTGCGTCCACAAGTTTTTTGTTGACTCCTTTGGGATGGAGATAAAGCAGTCTTATCCATTGGACATCTACGGATTCGAGTTCTTGGATAAGCTGATAGAGCTTTGGGTATAAAGTTAAGTCTTGAGATACCAATATGATTTCCTTAACGCCGATGGTAGCCAGAGAGGCGACTTCATCGAGGATGTCTTCGATTGGTCTGAACCTGTGTTTTCCACGAATGGATGGAATCGTGCAAAAAGCACAACGTCTATTGCATCCTTCTGCTATTTTGACATAGGCGAAAGGGAAAGTGGTCAAAAACCTTGGTAAAAATTTCGGTGAAGGGACAGATTGGGGTGGCGTATTGCGAATTTGCTTGATATTTTGTGCGATCGCTGTGTCGATGAGATCGAATTCGTCTGTGCCAAGCACAAAGTCGAGGTCAGGAAACCGTCGGAGTAGCCTACTTCTCCACCGCTCCACCAGACATCCAACAACTCCAACTTTTTGAACTCGCCCAGCCGATTTTGCCTTCAACCATGCCTTAATTTCCTCAGCGCTTTCATCTTCGGCCGGCTTTATAAACGCGCATGTGTTGATGATAACTATGTCGGCATCTTCGGGCGTTGTTATTTCGTATCCGGCATCCATAAGTTTACCGAGAAAGAATTCCGAATCCACACGCGCTTTTGGACAGCCTAAGCTGATTAAGCCCACTTTTTTGAGGTTTTGCATCGCAGTTCTCCTGAAAGGCAAAATTTTATTGGATTTTCATAGCGTTAACAGTATTTGCAATTTGCCAAACTTTGTTTGGAAATCGAATAAAAGTGTGTGCAATCAGAAATTGGATTTTCGATCCATTTTTGAACTGAGTCTCTATGAAATTTGAGTTGTGGTGCAAGAGGGAAATCGTTGACTTTTCGGAATCTTTGCTCCAAAAATAGACCCGTTTCTATTTTGGAACAGTGATTGCTAACCCAATGGCATCAACAATAATGCAAGGAGGATTGGGAACCATGAGAGTTGACCACGGACTATGTAATAGTCGAGATGGGTTTACTATAACAGAGTTGATGCTGGTAATAGTGATTATTGCCATTTTGGCGGTTATAGGCCTCGCTCAGTTGAAAAGATTTAGGTATAGATCTAAGGAAGTCGAGGCCTCCCTTAACATGGATGCTATTCGTTCTCACGAGTTTTCATTTGTGGCCGAAGAGGGACACTTTTTGACGGCAAGATGGTGTCCATCCGATGTGCCAGGGCCGATAGCCGTAGATTGGGAAAGTGGAACTAATTTTGATAAACTCGGATTTTCTCCTCAAGGTCGTGTCTCTTACCGTTACAGCGTTGGTGGATACGGTGATGCAGATCCTCCTGAACCAGAATTCATCGAAAACCCTAAAGACAGCATTCAGGAGACTCGTGATGGAAAATACGATATTGCCATACAGGCGGAGGGCGATATTGACGGGGACGGTGAAACTAAAAAGTTTGTCTTGACTGAGGAACCACCTGGAAAGATCAAAGACCTCACACCAAACGAGCATTGAAGTCGAGATAAAACTATCCCTGTTTTTGTCCCTCTTCAAATTTCCTGAATTTGTTGATTTGTGCTAAAGGAATTTCTAACTCTTTGCCGTCTAAATCGAAGACGGCTTTTTTGTTCTCCAAAATTCCAAGAAACTTGCCGACAAGATGTGTATCTCCCACCCAAAATTCCACTTTTTTACCCAGACAGCAAAGCCACATTCCCACTGTAAAATCGCCCGTTTCAACACATCTCAAAAACTTTTCGCTTATTTTTTTCAAAAATTCGTGAGGGTTAAGCGGTTTTGATGTAACCTTGTGGAGCGAAATAGCCGTGTCCTTAAGCTCCGATGGAAACCTCTCGACCTTCAAATTGAGGCCTATTCCAGCCACAACGGTATTTTCGTCTCTTTCGATCAAGATGCCAGCCAGTTTTTTTCTTTCGATCACGACATCGTTTGGGATTCTCACACGGGCGCAGATGTCGGTGATCTCTTTGACTGTGTGGATGACCGCATAAGCTGCGGCAAGCGAAATTGTTTCTGATGGACGCATGGTCTGCGTGGCAATCGAGAACCATAGCCCTCCTTTTGGGGAATACCAGCTTCTTCCAAATCGTCCCTTTCCAGCCTCTTGTTCTTCGGCCACCACCACAAAGGGCGGTGTAACCCCGGCCTTCAAAAGTCTCCACGCCTCCTCGTTTGTCGAGTCGATTTTTGCTCTGCGAAATATCTTGAGCATATCGGCCTCCTCCATTAGAAGTTTTGTTATTTTATACGAAATCGCAGCTAAACTATCTTCTTCCACACTTCTAAACCTAAAGTTAAGCCTTTGAACTTAATTGACTTCCGCCTATTGAAACTTTGTGAGTAGCCTGTCGTGCTTATCAACACTCAGTTTTTCAGTGGAAGAACGATCCTGAAAGCTGTGCCTTTACCGGGTTCACTTTTGACCTCGACTTTTCCATTGTGGGCCACAACTGTTCGTTCGACCTGAGCCAGTCCAAGACCTGTGCCGCTCGGTTTCGTTGTGTAAAACGGTTTGAAAATCTTCTCGATGGAGTCCTTTGGAATGCCGATCCCAGTGTCCTCAACCTCGATGAAGGCATGATCGCCTTCGGTATTGCATCTCAACCTCAAAGTCCCGCCGTTTGGCATCGCCTCGATTGCATTCTTCACGAGATTCTCAATGACGCGCCTGAACTTTTCATAATCAATTTGCGCATCAACAGGTTTTAAATCGAGTTCAATCTTGATAGATTTCGATTTACATTCGGGCTTAAAAGCTTCTACGACCTCCCGCAAAAGCTCATCGATGCGGACATTCCGTTTACGAAGCCTCAGCGGAGCGGCTATATCCAGAAACTCTTTAAATTTTTGATCAATTCGGGCTATCTCATCACGGATTTTTCGTGCGACATCGGCTGTCTCGGTGTCGCCTTTACGCATTATTCGCTGAGCCATCAAAGAAATTGAGTTGAGCGGATTTTTGATGTCATGTGCGAGT
>QNDP01000005.1 GCA_003645975.1 Candidatus Hydrothermota bacterium
AGAGGCGGTCAGCTCCAAGCGATCAACATGATTTTATGGGGACATGACATTCTCGGTCTTTTCCCGACTGGATACGGTAAGTCGCTGATTTACAGAACATTATCTTTGATGCTCGATGGGATCACGCTCGTCATTTCACCGCTTATTTCGCTGATGAAAGACCAGACCGAGTTCGCTATGAGGATCGATCCTCGTTGGGCGACATTCATCAACAGCACATTGACACCTGATGAGCGGCGGAAAAGGCTGTGGCAGGCCGTTCATGGCGAGTTTAAGATGGTTTACATTGCGCCAGAACGACTTAGGATGAGGGATTTCAGGACAGCTTTGAGGATGTTCGACTTTTCGCTTTTGGTGATAGACGAAGCCCACTGCACGGTCATGTGGGGCTACGATTTTCGGCCAGATTATTTGAAAATCAAGGATTTGGGGGGATATGCCGCTAATATCCTTGCACTTACAGCGACGGCCACGCCGTCGATGGCTCAGGAAATCGTCAAACTTCTCGGTGGAAACATGCGGATACTGCGGGCACCTTCTCTGATAAGGAAAAACATTGCGCTTAAGGTGATTCCAGTTCGTGATGTCCACGATAAGTTTTTGCATTTGAGGGAATTGTTGAAAAGCGGGCGTCAGACCATCGTCTATGTGGCAACGCGTCGCGACGCAGAACTTGTCGCCGATTTCGCGAAATCCATAGGCCTGAAAGCCGCTTCCTACCATGCTGGTCTTTCCAATGCGATGAGGACTGAAAGGCAGAACCTTTTTATGGACAACGGGATAGATGTCCTCGCCGCTACAAGCGCCTTTGGCATGGGCATCGACAAGCCCGACATCAGGCAAATTGTCCATTGGTCGATTCCAGAGTCGATTGAGGCTTACTATCAGGAAGTTGGGCGTGCAGGCCGAGACGGGCTTCCAGCCGATGCGGTGCTCCTGTTCTCGATGGACGATGTCGAACTGCGCAAGTTTATGATCTCCAATTCGATAGTTGATGTGGACTTGGTCGTTAAAGTGTTCGATTTGATCTCAAAAGCCGCAGGAGAACGGCGGGAGGTCTATCTGCCGATGGACGAATTTTTGTCAAAGACGGATGCCGATGAGACCGAGATAAATGTTGCGATAAGTGTGCTGGAAAGAGGTGGCTTGATAGCTCGCAAGCCCGACCTGACTGAGGAACTTGTTGGGAGCGATGCAACACATAAATTTGCCATCAGGCCGCTCGATGCGCTCGGTGTCCTCCCCTCAGAGGTCGAGGATGCCATTTGGGACGCACATTTTCGCCATAACCTTAACATCCACAAGGTCGGCCGCACATGGATGACATTTGAAATCAGGAATCGACTGAGTCCCAAGATGTTGCAGAAGATCGAAGTGTCTATCGAACGGATGAGGCGGTGGAAACTAAAGGCCTTTGAGCGGATGCTGAATGAGTTTGTGGGGTCAAGTGGATGCAGAGAGGCCGCTGTGGCTCAATATCTCGGAGAAAAGCATTCCGAAAGGTGCGGACGATGCGACAGATGCGGGACAGAAGGCTGCGGAATCCAAGAGAAACTCTTTGTCAGGATGCAATTGTTCAAAATTAGGGATGGCTCTGAGGTCGAAAAGTGGGCTGCCGCTGAGCTTTTGAGTAACGGACTTGTTCGTTTGGACGGCGACTCTTTCGAGTTAACCGACAGAGGGACAGCACTTTTGAACGGCGACATGGATGTCCAACTCGACGCTCATTTCAGACTGAGCCCGACCAGAACACATGCTTTTTGGAATGCATTCCTCGATGTGAACTCATTTTCAGCCCGTTTCGACAACAAAATTGTTCGAAACTTTTGGTCAAAGCTGTGGAAACCGGCCTTTCCAAAGGACCAAACGATAGACGATTTCCTCAAAATGCCTCACCCCATAAGGTTTGGAGGAGAGCGCTTTGAAGGGGTCGCCCTCGATTACTTTCGGCGACCCGAAGATAGAAGGTTCAGCGACAAGTTCCTGACACTCAGACTGTTGGAGAGAGGTAGGGCACAATGGAACTACGATCTGCTTGCTCGTGAATTGACCGAACTTGTCGAAAACGAAGGCTGGACATTCAATTTTGTAACGGCCTATGCCGAAGCGGTCGATCAGCTCGTCGTCAAAAGGATCTCAAAACGCATAGCAAAGATGACAGGCGCTAAACCTGCGGACATCTCCGTTTGCTTTTCCCAGAGCTTGTTGGTAGTGGCCGATGTGTTCACAGGAAAGAACTTCTTGAGATGGGTTTCACAGAGGAAAATCGGACGAAATTGCAAACTTTTTGTCGCTGCCGTCGTTTACAGGTCTCGCTGATTATCCCTGCTTTTGGATCAACTTTTCACGATATTCCGCCAATCCGGGGATCGGGAGGACGATGTGAAGTCCTTTGTTGCCATGGAATTGGCATGCGATCTCACATGCAAGGCACTCGGTGCATTTGCCTTTTTTGACATCTTCTGGCTCGAGAGCGATGACCGGCTTGCCATCCTCGAGCTTTAAGACACCGGCCGCACACGCTTCGATGCACGGTTTGGACTCGCATTTTTCACAGGCCGCATGGTCTATCCAAATCTTGCCTGTCAGGGTCTCGATAAGATATTCGCCCTCTTTGGGTTGATATTCCTTGTGAGGCACGACCTTGTGAAGTTTTCGGCCGTTCTCCTCGACCAACTTTTTGAGCCTTTCGGCACAGAAGTCAGGCGAATCGTCCTTGCCATAGCCTTCGACTTTGCCCGGAATGTCCTTGAGATAGGTGTGAAGCAATTCGATGGCCTGCTCCTCCATGTTTCCGCCGACGCGAAGGACGGCAGGGATCTCGATGTTGTCCTCAAGGAAGGCTTTGATGAGGCCTCTTGCAAGGTTGGTCTGTTCCTGAGAGGCAAGTCCTGAGCCCGAAGCGAAATATCCGACGATGTTCGGCTGCGAAAGGATGATCTTGGCGGCGCGATAGACCTTTGAGGCGGGCGGATTGCCGCTCGTGTCAGTGAAATTGGCAGGTTTAAATCCCTTGTTGATAACGGCATCCATAGACATCATCGAACCACCGCCACCACCGCCGTGAAATCCGATATGTTTTCCATCCGGTGGAACATCGAGCACCATCTGAATGAAGTAAAAAGTGCCACGATAATCGTCTTTTTCGACATTGAAAGCGATCTTTTCGAGTTCCGTAGCCGGGCGCGGCAGTTCGCGCGCAATCTCGATGTCGAGATCGGGATGTCGATAGACCGCATAATCGTCGATCACGATATGTGCATCGAGTGCAACAACTTCTCCGTCTTTTGTCAGGGCGAGCGGGTTTGTCTCAAGCGAACGGGCGTCATACATCACCATAGCCTTGTAAAGTTTGGCCAACGCATCTCCAATTTTGATCAACAATTTGCCTTTAATTCCGGCCTGTCTTGCAAGTTCGCGTCCCTGATAGCTGTAAAAGCCTTTGACCGGGTTGATGTGGGTCTTCGCTACGGCTTCAGGATGCTCTCGTGCGATCTCCTCGATGCCGACGCCGCCTATCGAGCTGAAGATCATCAATGGGCGCGCCTCAGCATCATCGACGATGATTCCAGCGAAAAACTCACGCTCAATTTCGAGTTTCTTTTCGACAAGCAACGCCTCGACGGTGAACTCGCCCCAGCGCATTCCGAGCATCTCGCCTGCCGCTTTGCGCACCTCGTCAGCGTTCTCGGCGAACCGCACGCCGCCCTTGCCCGTCCGTCCAGTCTCCCAAATCTGAACTTTTAACACCACCGGATAGCCTATTCTCTCAGCAATTTCCACCGCTTCATCAACACTCCTTGCAACGCCGCCCTCTGGAATCTTTATCCCGACCTTTTTGAGGATTTCTTTTGATTGGTATTCAAAAAGTCTTGCCATGACATCCTCCAGTTTCTAAGTCTCAAATACCTACAACGGAAAGCGGTTCAATGATAAGCTATGAAAACGGGCAATTCAAAAGCGGCTGAGCTCATCGGTAATCTCCCCCAGAGGGGGGGAGGAGAATTTTGCCCCCATCCTGACCTTCCCCCAGAGGGGGAAGGAACATTCTCCCCCTCGCCCTTGAGGGAGAGGGGGTTGGGGGATGAGGGTGTAAGTCCACATTCACGAATAACTTTCGACATTGATGGCGATGAGACTGGATGACTGTCGAGATGATGCGTTACAAAGGAATTGGAGAGGCTATTTCGCTGAAAATCCGACAATTATCCCAACACCACGAACTAAATAACTAACAGCTTTGCTCTTTTGACGCTTATCCGCTGTTTCCATATCATATTTGCCGCTATGGATGCCAAAATTGAGAAAATTTTGAAGAATTTCAAAGAGTCGTGGGACGCATATCCTATTGTGCGATGCATGTTTACACGCACAGAAATGATCGAAATATTGAGCCACAGTGGAATAACGCCTCGAGGCGGTAGAAGATTTTCCAATTTCCCGACTTCCGATTTGGCACTCGCAGTCTCAAATGTCATGGATTCTATGAGCAACAAGGAACTACGCCACATTCTCAGCTCTTTCGTCAGGAAAAACAGCGACTTGATAGAGCGTTATTCAAAGATGTCCGTGTCGAAAATGCAGCAGTATCTCAACGGAATTGTCCTTAAAGATGTGAATCCAAAGGAACTCGTCGCGATACTTTTTGCGGTTGTTATGGACAATCGAAAGAGCTTTAACGCTCTGAAGTCCAGGGTGTTAGCACTTGTCGAGGCCAAAACGCTGGACATGGACAAGGTTTGGGAAATAGGAAAAAGCAAGCCGCCTGTGAAGGAAGAGATCACTAAAACCGCATTGACTTCACTTTCACGCTTACAGACAAAATCCCAATCTCGCTCAACGAAGTCGGTGCTCGAAATAGAAAAGGAGATTGAGAAGTATCGAGAGAAGATCGAGGAATATCGTCGAAAATGCGATGATCTTATGCGCGAAATCGGACGCATTCGATCCAGAACGCAATCGATGCGCAAGCATGTCGATGAGATCAAAATGGAGCTTAAGGAGCTGCGAAGGCGAGAAGCAGAACTTATCCAAAAGAACAAGAAACTCGAACGCGAAAATCAGGAGCTTAAAGAACGCCTGAAAGCCCTTCAGCAACAGCAACCACCTTCGGAAACCGAACTTATGCTCAGATTGGAAAAACATATCCGAAAGTTGAGAGACTCTATGGACTACTATGTCCAAAAGTTGGGTTCTATCGAGGAACAGCATGCGCATGATGTCCAGAACATCCTGAACGAAATCTCTAAGCTGAAATCACATGTTATCGAAGTCCAAGAGTCTGCCGCTCAGGGGTTCGATGCACAAAAAGATGCTCTACTGACCCTGTCAAAAGAACTTTCGGACCTCAGACACTCCGTGAACCGACTCGCTCATTCGATTGAGCGTGTCGAACACAAAGAACACAGAGAGACCACAGGCGGAAATCGGATAGGTGTGTTCGTAGATGTTCAAAATCTCTATTACGCTGCAAAGGATATGGGCGGCAAACCCGACTATCGGAAGCTCAAAGATTTCATCCTGAGCGGGCGCCGTCCGGTTGGACTTTACGCCTATGTCGTGATCAACCCTTCAACACCTGATCAAGAGCGGTTCCTGCACTTCCTCGAAAACGAAGGGTTCACAGTTAAGTCCAGATTTGTCAAAAAGTTCTTCGATGGAAACATGAAAGGAAACTGGGACCTTGGGATCGCCGTCGATATGATCGAGCAGGCGGAGAAGATGGACATCGTGGCGCTTGTGTCAGGAGATGGGGATTTCGCCCCTGTCGTCAGAATGCTTCAAAGGATGGGTAAGAAAGTCGAGGTCTATTCGTTTGAAAACACAATTTCAAGCGAACTTAGGGAAGCAGCCGATATGTGCAAACTTTTGGATTTCAGCTTCATTATTCCGGAGTGAACTTTTCATGAGGTACACAGTCGAGGAATTAGCCCGTGCAGTTGATGGAGAGGTCTTCGATGTCGAAGAATCCGCTACGGTTACGGGTGTTTCCACAGATTCGCGCCATGTAAAAACAGGAGACGCCTTTGTCGCAATCAAAGGGGATAAATTTGACGGACATGATTTCACAGGCTCCGCCATCGTGAATGGAGCCGTAGTCTGCATCGTCGAAAGGGGACGCCGCTATTACGGACTTCCGCGAATCGAGGTCGCAGATACGCTTATAGCTCTTGGCCATCTGGCAAAGTTCCACAGAATCCGAACTGCACCACATGCCAAAGCGATAGGCATCACCGGTTCGGTCGGCAAAACTACAACCAAGGAACTGATAGCGCTGGTGTTGGAAAGGAAGTTCAATGTAACAAAAAGTCCGAAAAGTTTTAACAACGCAGTCGGTCTGCCTCCGACCCTGCTCAGGGTGTCGGAAACGACAGAGTTCATCATCTCCGAAGTAGGGACAAATCACCCCGGTGAAATAGCTTATCTTGCGGCAAGGCTTCGGCCGGATGTTGCGGTTTTGACACGGATAGGCTATGCACACATAGGTTTCTTTGGCTCCACCAAAGCAATTGCACATGAAAAGGCCGATCTTTTCAGAATCCTGCCTTCAGGCGGCCTCGCCGTCCTCAACGCTGAGTCTCCGCATATCGATGTTTTTAAGAAAAGCATCCCCGAAGGCGTGGAGATCATGACTTACGGCCTTTGTAAATCGGTCGATGTAGCGGCGGAGGCTGTCGAACCTCTCGGTTTCAACATCACTAAGTTCAGAGCACTTGGAGTCGATTTCAAAGTGAATTTGCCTCTCTCTTTGATCGAAAATGCATTGGCTGCGATCGCCGTCGGACATGCACTTGGAATACCTGTCGAAGAGATTCGAGATGCCTTATCGGAGTTCAAAGGTATGCCCATGAGGATGGAAATCACTGAAATAGAGGGCGTTACCATCGTAAATGATGCATATAACGCAAATCCTGATTCGATGACCGCACTTTTCAGGACATTCAGCGCACATCCGAACAAGGACAAACTTATCTTTGTGTTGGGCGACATGTTGGAACTGGGCGATTTCAGCGAGCAGTTGCATCGAGAAGTCGGACGCGCTTTTGTGGATGCCGGATTCAAAAGACTCGTGGCGGTTGGCAAACAAGCGCGTTTTATTGCAGAGGAGGCCATGCTTGGCGGTGCAAAAGTGTTTTACTTTGAGAAGGTTGACGATGTTGCAGACCTGTTGGTGGCAATGCTGAGGCAAGGGGATACGCTGGTGCTAAAGGCTTCGAGGAGGATGCAACTCGAAAAAATAGTGGAGGAATTGAAAAATGCTTTACCATCTGCTTTATCCGCTTAGAGACATCTTCTTTGGCTTCAATGTGTTTCGATACATAACATTTCGGGCAGCATACGCTGCAGTCGTGGGGTTCATTGTGACTGTGTGGCTTGTGCCCAAGATCATAAAGTGGAGCGAGCGACATGCACTCAAGGAGCGCATATCCGAAGACGTCCCGGAACGCCACCGTGTGAAGGAAGGAACGCCGTCTTCGGGCGGACTTGCATTCATCGCTGGCGTAACAATTGCGGTAGTCCTTTTTGCGAAATTGACCAATCCGTTTATATGGGTCGCTCTTGGAACAACTATCTATTTGGGAATCATGGGATTCATCGATGACAAAATCAAGCTGATGGGACACAAAAAGCGCGGGATGTCCAAAAGGTGGAAATTGATCTTGCAATCTGTGTTGGCGCTCGCTGTGTTCGCTTTCATCTTTCTGAAATACCCTGAAGGTGTCAAATTTAACGGAGAAATCGTTGATGCACGGACAGTTATACACAGCTTGTTTTTCAAAAGGGTGTGGATCAACCTATCGTTTTTTTACCCCATTTTTCTCCTTTTTGTGTTTGTCGGCACGACCAACGCCGTGAACCTGACCGATGGCCTTGACGGACTTGCGGCTGGAGCCGCCCTATCGCCCATAGCCGCCTTCACAATAGTTGCCTATGTCGAGGGACATGTGAAGATAGCACACTATCTCCATGTCCTTTTTATTCCGGGAATCGGCGAACTCTCGGTGTTCGGGGCAGCATTTTTCGGCGCTTTGCTCGGATTCCTTTGGTATAACTGCCATCCAGCCGAGATATTCATGGGCGATACTGGGTCGCAGGCGCTCGGCGGCGCTCTGGCTATCATGGCGATACTCACCAAGCAGGAAGTCCTGCTTGCAATAGCCGGTGGCCTTTTCGTCATAGAGGCCGTTTCCGTGATAATCCAAGTTATCTATTTCCGCAGAACCGGCGGCAAAAGGTTCTTCCTCAGAGCGCCGATCCATCACCATTTTGAACTCAAAGGATGGCCTGAACCGAAGATCGTGGTCAGATTTTGGCTGATCTCACTGATATTTGCACTTTTCGCCATATCGACTTTGAAAGTGAGGTGAATTTTTCATGGATGTCGATTTTTTGAGGGAACTTAAGGGCAAAAAAGTTACTGTTTTGGGAGGCGGAAAGTCGGGACTGGCGGCTGCTAAGCTCCTGAGAAGGCTCGGCGCAGAGGTGTTCCTGTCGGACATCGCCCCACTTCCTGACGAGGTGAAGTCAAAATTGGACGAAATGGGAGTCCGTTTTGAGGATGGTGGTCACACGGAGCTCGCACTCGAAACCGAGATGATCATCACAAGCCCCGGCGTCCCAATACATTCCGACATCATAAAGAAAGCAAAAAGCAGAGGGATCAGGGTCATCGGGGAGTTGGAACTTGGATTTCGAGCCATAGACGGGACCGTCGTTGCGATCACCGGCACCAACGGAAAGTCCACTGTTTCCAGTTTGATAGCGCATATTTTGCGAAAACGGAATGTGTTTTTGTGCGGCAACATAGGAAATCCACTTTCGGAGTTCGCATTTAAAAAGGGCATCTTTGTTCTTGAAGTCTCAAGTTTTCAACTGACCACGATTGAGGAGTTCAGGCCTGCAATAGCGGCCATCCTGAACATCGCAGAAGACCACACAGATTGGCACGGTTCGTTTGACGAATATGTCCGTGCAAAGAGGATGATCACGAAAAATCAGCGCTCAAACGACCATCTGATTCTGAATTTCGACGAGCCGCTGGTGAGGGACACAGCGCTTGAGACATCCGCTAAGGTGCACTTTGTCAGTTTGAAAGAGGCTGTCAACGGCGCATTTTTCATGGACGGCGCACTGCTTGTGGAGTCGGATAACTATCATAAGGTGCTGTTGCAGGCAATCGACATGAAAATCAAAGGGTTACACAACATCCAAAACGCACTGTTTGCGGCGGTCGCCGCAAAACTTGCAGGCGCTGACTTCGACGAGATCCGAGAGGGACTCCGAACCTTTGAAGGGTTGCCGCACAGACTCCAATTTGTGGATGTGATAAACGGCGTCGAGTTCATAAACGATTCCAAAGGGACAAACCCTCACGCCGTTGAATGGGCGCTTAAGGGGTTCAAAAAGAAGGTGATTTTGATAATGGGCGGCGAGGACAAAGGCGTTGATTTCACGCCGCTGGTCAATTCGGTTTGGCATAAAGTTAAACTTTTGATAGTCATGGGAAAAGCGAGACGGAAACTGAAGCGCGTTTTTGCCAACATCGTGCCCACAATAGAAGCTCAGAACATGGATGACGCCGTTCTGAAGGCCTATCGCGCCGCAGATCCAGGAGATACCGTCCTTTTGTCGCCGGGATGTGCGAGTTTTGACATGTTCAAAAACTACAAGGAAAGGGGGGAGAAGTTTGTCCATGCGGTCAAATATCTTAAGGCTCAAGAGGAGGGCGTATAGCGCAAGGTTCGACCCGTTCATAGCCGTTCCCGTAGCTGTGCTGACCGTCATAGGGATAGTCGTGGTCTATTCGTCATCGTTCTACATATCCGCAAGGGAGTTCGGCATGGGGACAACGCATTTTTACTTCCTAATGAGGCACATAACCGCTTTGCTTGTCGGCGTTGTCGCCTTGTTCGTCCTGAGTGCGATTCCATCCGAAGAACTTCTGAAATGGTCTCGAATGCTCATCGTCATGTTGATAGGTTCGGTAATAGCGCTGCTCCTTTTTGGAAAGACAGTTGCAGGTGCAAAAAGATGGTTCAGGATAGCATCTTTTGGATTTCAACCCTCTGAGTTGGCAAAGGTCATTCTCGTTCTGTATCTTGCAGATTACATCGGCCGAAAACAGGTGATCGCATCCTTCAAAAAGGAGCTGCTCCCTCCACTCATAGTCATCCTCATGGTCGTAGTGCCTGTGGCATTTCAACCGAGTGTCTCGATGGCGTTTCTCCTTATGGCCATATCGCTTACGACACTGTTTTACGGAAATCTAAAGTTGAGATACATCTTTGTGCTTTCGCTGATTGTGGCAGCGTTTTTCATCCTTCTTTACAAAACTTTTCCGCATGCCCGCATGAGACTCCACATGTTTTTGGGCGAAAAACCGTATCAGGTTAGGCAGGCGATGGCGGCTCTGGCCGAAGGTGGAATTTTCGGAGTCGGCGTAGGAAAGGGCATAATGAAATTCCTCTACCTCCCGACTCCCCACACCGACTTCATCTATGCCGTCATAGGCGAAGAAATGGGGTTTGTGGGATCGTCAATCGTCGTTTTGATGTTCGCACTCATAGCGATGAGGGGATACAGGCTGGCTGGTGAACTGATGTTGTTCGGCAGGAGATACTTGGCTGATTCGGTTCTGGCGTTCGGCCTTACAACGGCCATCGTTCTGACCGCATTCATCAACATTTCCATAGTGCTCGGAAAACTTCCGCCGACAGGGATCCCAATGCCCTTCATAAGTTACGGCGGATCAGCAGCTTTGGCCAACTTTTCCGCCGTCGGAATACTCCTATCACTCTCCTCAAAACTCAATCGATTGAAGGCTGAAAGACTTCCTGTCTGAGAAGCGACATGGATTCAAATCCAAAATTTTCAATCAAACACATCTCAACGATTTTGTTCGGCAGTATTCAAGCACTTTTTTCCTAATTCTGGGTGGGATTTCCCGTTTGAAAGGCATCTTTTTGGCAAAACCGAACTTAAGGATGAGGTTATGGGCTAATTTGAGGACAGGCTCTATGCCTTTCTCGGTTATCCAAGCGACTCTGTCCCCATCGGTGTGTCCAAGAGCGGACGGCAACCCGCCGACTCTGGCAAGGTTGATCGAAGGTATCCCTCTGAGACCAAAAGGGATGCAGTCGCTGCTATAAATCCCCTGTGATGCGGAAATGGACATCTGCAGTTCCTTAGCTGCTTTGAGGACAAAGCGTTTTAACTCGTAATTTCCAAGAATCACCGCTCTGTTCTGACCGAAGGTGTCCCCAACGACATCGATATTTATCTGGATGTCGATGAGTCCCAACATGTCCTCATGCTTCATAGCGTATTCGTAGCTTCCCACTAAACCTAATTCCTCACCGCTGAACCAGATAAATCGCACCTTCCTGTTCAGGCTCGGCCTCAGAGACTTCAACGAACGCGCAAGTTCCACGAGGACGGCAGTGCCACCGCCGTTGTCCGATGCACCGGGCGAAAATGCAACTGTGTCATAGTGAGCTGTTACGAGGATCTCATGTCGCCTGTTTCCGTAAACTGCAACTATGTTGTGTCCTGTGGACTTCTTTTGTTTGTATTCGCCATGAATTCGGACAAACTTGGCCATCGATCGAAAGAGTTTGTAGCCAGTTTCATAGGAGATAGAGACTGCTGGCAGAACTTTGCCCATCTCTACGGCCTTGTAGGGCAGATGGTTTGTGGAAATTCCACGCATCGGACCGGAGATCCTGATAAATCCTTTGGCACCATAAGACATCAATTTGAGAAGCTCTTTGGGAAGTATCGGTGAATAGGTCAAGACGATTTTGTCCTTAACATCTTTTTCACGGGCAAATTTGACGGATTCCACAAAGGCTATTTTGCCCTCGACATCGAACGGCTTGGTCAACGAGAAAGGGCGTGCTGGATGGCGCTGTCCCTCAAACTCAATCCAGCCATCTCCTCGTTCAAATGTCAGGAGATCAAATTCCTCGACTTGTGGGTCATAACCCGCCTGTCGCAGTGCCGAGAGGATCAAATCCATAGCCTTCTGTTCTTCCGGACTGCCAGCAGTCCGCTCGAAATCAATTGACTGCAAAAACTCTAACGCCCTTTTTGAAGAGAGCATCGTGCACCTCCTCCGTGCTTTTTATGACTTTTTTGACTTTGCAAACCACACTGCGAGCGCCACAATAGCGGCGGTCTCAACTCTCAACACCCTCACGCCCAAGTTAAAAAATGTAAAATTATGATTTTCAAGCAGATCCTTTTCATCGTCTGTAAATCCGCCTTCCGGTCCCACAACGATGGCAGCTCTTTCCTTCAGATTCAGTTCGATCAAGTGGGGTTCCGCATCGGGGTCGGCTGCGAGTTTCAACTCACAATCGGCCACGAGTTTTAGAGCATCTTCAAGGGAGGTTGTGCTGTAAATTTTTGGGATGGAAGCTCTTCCACATTGTTTGGATGCGGATATTGCGATTTTTCTCCACCGCTCGGTTTTCCCCGAAAGGGTTCGCTCGGTTCGATTAAATCTAACGGGTATTATCCGATCAACTCCTATCTCAGTGGCTTTTTCTACCAAGAAATCCATTCTGGCGGGACGAGGGACGGCTGTAATGAGCGAGACTTTGAGCTCAGGGTCTGCTGCCCAAGTGGTTTCAAGGACTTCTAAATATGCCTTTTGTCCTTTTAAATCGATTTCTTTAATTCTTGCGATGAATGCATGTCCTTCGCCGTCAATAATTCTTATCAGGGAACCGATTTTCAATCTGAGAACATGGACGGCATGATGAAACTCGTCTCCAACGAGTTGAGCGGATTTCAAATTTCTTGAGAACAAATCATTTGGGACAAAGAAAGTGCGCATGTCGATATTTTATGGCTTTTGTGTGGAATTGGGTAAAAAAAGAAAGTCGGGGCGAGTGGATTTGAACCACCGACCTCTTGGTCCCGAACCAAGCGCGCTAACCAAACTGCGCTACGCCCCGACGTGAGAGACCATTTTGATGGAGGGTAAGCCCACGCCCGGATTCGAACCGGGGACCTCTTCCTTACCAAGGAAGTGCTCTGCCTCCTGAGCTACGTGGGCGAAAAGACAAGAGCGGGAGACGGGATTCGAACCCGCGACACCCAGCTTGGAAGGCTGGAACTCTACCAGGCTGAGTTACTCCCGCTCGTTTTGACAAATGGAGGGGGGAGGATTCGAACCCCCGAAGGCTAAGCCAGCGGGTTTACAGCCCGCCCCCTTTGGCCGCTTGGGTACCCCTCCGTATTTAAAAGCTGGCGGAGGGATTTGAACCCCCGACCTGGTGATTACAAATCACCTGCTCTACCGGCTGAGCTACGCCAGCCCATATCCTTACAATCTTTTCAAAGAGTTTTGTTAAAGGGGCTAATAATTTAGCGCCACCTAAATTAACTGTCAAGGTGTTCAGTTAATGTTAGTTAGAACAGGTGAGTGGAATTTGTGCCATGATTTCAAACACATCCGTGTCAGTCCACTCGTTTAGGGCATCATCAAGCGCAGCTTCATAAGGGATCCCGTCAACAGCGGATGAGTTCTCCAACCCACCAGCAACCCAACATTTTATGTTGATGACATCGGTCTGTAGCATCCCGCCTATCATGTCCCAAGGGATAGCTATCTCGATGGCCGCCAATCCGTTGCGCTGATCACCGGTGAACGCATATTGGCTGTTCTGTAAGTCATGATACTCCCATCCTCCGGCTGTGAATTCACATAGCTGTGCAGCACCTATATCCGCAGTCTCCGCATTCCACCAGAAATAGACTTCGTAATCCACACCGACGCCCGAAAATCCTATCAGCCGGTTCCAGCAATCGACTGTGTCATCCTCGAAGCCGCCGTCTCGAATGTCCAACGCAATACCATAGGCCAACTCCCAATTGGACAGGTTGTAGGTCGAGATGGCTATGTAGAGGTTTTGGTCATCGTAAGCTGCATAAAGCCCATGAAGGTTGGCGCCTTGCAAATCAGGAGATGAGATCTGCGATGTGTCAATAAGTTGCCATCCCTCAGATAGATCTATCACGCCATCCAAGACGATGCCTCCGGTGGTGGGTTCAAGTCGGAGGATGACTTCTGTCGTTTCACCCTGAGCAACAAAGACATCGAAAGCGGTATCCGAGACATATCCGGAAGCCGCTGCGATTACAGTGTAAGTTCCTTCACTTAGTCCGGTAAACTCGAAGTCGCCGTCAAGCGTATCCGAAGTCGTTGATTTTACCAAACTACCAGAGGTGTCAAGCAGGCTGACAGTAGCTGTCGGATAGGGTGGGGAGTCGATATCCGTAAATTCAACAGTTCCGATAATGACTCCGCCAAGCTCCTGTTGGACCAGCTCAAACTCATAATAGAGTGTGTTTTCGTTAAAAGTTACCCTCCAGAGACCGGATTGTGGAATGGAAACCTCTATATGCTGACCGAGTCCGCTGGCGTTTGGAACAGCATATCCTGTCAGACTATCGGGTTTAACCACATGGGTATCGCCGTAAGCCACTTCCCAATTTCCGTTTGGAACAAATTTGAACTGAACCATTCCTTCTGTGAGCCTTTGTTCGGTCTGCCAAGTCCAGTCGTCCACGAGTTCCATCAACGGGGCGTTCTCCAGATCCCAATCGTTGAAACTCCCGACAAATTGCATCTTTTGCCAGTTGGTAAGGAATCGTCCTCCCGGTGGACTGAAATCCGGCTCGTTCAGCTCCTTGCATCCCTCGAACAAAAGAGCTGAGAGTGTCAACACACTGAGCAACACATATAAAATTTTGCGGTTCATCTTGATCCTCCTAAAGCAAGTTAAATCTTCTCAACGCATTTGCAACCCTTCTGTCACCTCTTTTTTCGCCTGCTTCAACATTGTCCTCCTGTCCCAAAAGATCAGGGTTATCACGGCGACCACCAAAGTCGTAAAGACTCCGGTCAGGGCCAGAAGTATCGAGTAAAGCCGATCAAATTGAGCGTCTATCTCGTCAAACCTTTGTTCAATAGCTTCAAAGCGTCGATCGATGGCCTCGAAGCGCTGCTGGTCGATTGATTTGAACTTTTCATCGTGCTGTGCAAGTTTGAGTTTTATCTCCATCAGCTCACGATAGAGCATCTCATTGGTAACCTTGAAGTTGGGCATTGGCACACTTATGGCCGATGTGCCAGGGCTATCCAAATTTTTGGCGCCCAAAGTCGAGACACTCAAAAGCATCACCATCAATACCAACAGACTCACCCTCATAATTTCCCCAGTTTATTTCGATTCTCCGAACACCGAGTTTCCAATGGTAATGGACGATGTTGACAAAGGGAAATCCCACAGAAGGCTACCTCCCTTAAATACTTGCTGTTTGCCGTGAGACGAGGAGTTTATAGAATTTAAAAGGAATTTTTCGAGTTCGCTGAACATCACAACCCCATTAGAATCAATGTCGGCTTCCCCTTTAAGACCTTTCATAGTCCGCTCCGCAAAGAGAGTAGTCTTTCCATCCGAGGATATTATCGACACCGATTGTCCCGCCGTGGAGACGAGTAATCTTATCCGTCTATGCCCATATTCAAGAGGAACAGTGGAAAGCAGTCGATTCAAGGATAATGCGATATCGCTTTTGTCCAAACTTATGTTTTTGTAGAAACTTTTGACATTTTCTACCGCAGTTGGATTAACTGCATCCACTATCATGCAAATATTCGGCGGAAATGACAGAGGGGTAAGTAGTTTCATAACTGTCCTCAAGGATAGACTTGTGCTTGATAAGTTGCTCATTCGCGTATCACTGGTCAAAAAGTAAATATCATCATTGTAGGTAGGTTCATAAAATGCTTGGCCGAAATATACAAACAATACACTGCTGTTATATGCGTTTTGAGCCTTTATAGCTATCCTTCTAATTTCGGCCTCGATTTGTTCAGATGTCGCTTCAGTGCCTATGAGCAACACGATGTTCTCAATGGGAATGTTAAGTGTATTTATCAAAGTCTGATAGAATTCCCGTGCTGCATCGATAGCATAATCTGTCGGGATAATCCCGCCGTCACGGTAACTTCTATCAACTCCAATAATCACAACAAAAAGTTTGTCGAGTTCACCCTTCTGAACAATGAATTTTCGTTCAAAAATGAACCGGGGGAAGTCTTTGACCTTTAGTGTGATGATGTAAAGCCCGTCCTCATCAAGATTTGGTACAGAAAGCTTAAAATAGAACACTTGCTTTCCCTCAAATTCTCCTTTTGGCACGAGGCTGTCTGGTCTTATGAGGGTAAATGGGGACTCGTTATGACCACCAACTGGTTGCACTTTTATCCAGAAATCCAATACGCTATTTTGCGCTGATACATATCCCTCAAGCCAAAGTGTTCCATCAGGTGGTATTCTAATGATTCCCCCCGAAATTTCAGGACTTATGATCTCTATGCCAAGTGGGGGGACACTCCTAAAGTTGAGAGCGCTATGGCTATCAACTTGATTGGGATAGCTGCTGCTCGATGTGGTGACCACGATGTCGTCAGTTCTCTTTGGAGTGTTGTTTGTGATAACTTTCGAGGTATCCCGAACCCTCGCGATGTTCGAAGAAGCGGTGTCTTGAGGAACAACAGGCTCAGCATGGTCAACCTCATCGACATCGATAGGATGACTTGACTCTGTATCGGTAATTTCGACCTCGTGGAAGTCGGCGAATTCGGGGCTTTTCTGCTCTGGGAGCTGTGCTCCATAAGGTGCCACTTCCGGATACGAGACCTCGATTGTATAAACCACGCCGGGATAGGCGCCCACCACGAGTTTCGAGCCGCTCAGATCCATGCCCCTGATAGGCGTAGGAAATCTCAAGGAATCGGTGAGCTGTAACAGAACAGTTTGAGGCAGTGCATATTCCGGGGTGATGGTCGCATTCACCCGATACGCCCTCACCTTATGGACAGTTGCGACAAGGAGCCAAAGGCCGTCTTCGGAGAACTTCAGGGAAGTTACAGGCTCCAAAAATTCTTCTGTCAAAATCAGTTCGTCCTCCTTATCCGCATTCTGCTTCAAAAAATACAGTTTTCCTCCATCTGTGCCGACAAAAATTGCCCGATCGTCAGGCGAAACGGCGACAGCGGTAACACGCCCGTCGAGCTTGTGCCTCTTTATTTTTCGCTGGGGGCTGAACATGTTTTCGATTTTGTAAACGCATGAATCCTCTGTGCCCAGAATCACCCATTGGTCTGAGCCGCCGAAATCGATCGACAAAACGGCTGCGTCTCCCAAATCAAAAGAAGCGGCTTTGGTAAGATCACCTGCATTGAGGATCAAAACCTTCCCTTCATAACCTGCAATTCCTATGTATCTTTTGCTCTTGCTGTATCTCAGGGTCTGAATGAAAAAATCCTGTTTGTATCTGCGGCCAGAATAGGTTCCGTTCTGTAACCTAAATTTTATCAAGCTGCCGAGAGAAGTGCCGCCGACAACCTCCTTTTCATCGAAGTCTCTGTCAAAGGTCGTAACGAATTCCTCCCTAAGTTCCTCAAGCACCTCGATTATCCCGATTTTTTTGAAAGGGTTCATGTCCCAAAGCTGTATTTCGCCCAGAGGCGTAGCCACAAAGATGTGCTGTGGGGTTGCACCGAATGAGATGGAACTTATGTCATTGGTGAACAATGGCTTGGACTCTATCTCGTAATTTTTACTGACAGAATCTATCAGGAAAGTCAAAAAGTTAGCCTCATCTCCC
>QNDP01000006.1 GCA_003645975.1 Candidatus Hydrothermota bacterium
ATAACACAATGGCGACAGCTCATGTCAGGGACTTTGATGACTATACCCATCCCTCTCACCTCACTGAATTTTTGCGGAATGAATTTCAGTGCCAAAGCTCTCAAGACGAGCAAAAACAAAAAGATTGCGGAAAGCGAGCTAAGCCAGCTCGGTATCAGCTCCTTTTTGGCCGATAGAACCGCCTGTGTCGCCTCAACTTTGAAGAAACCGTCGAGAATGAGTCCGAATGCGAAGGCTGTGAGCAAAACGACCGAAAGGTAGGCCAAAAGAGTCCGCTTTCCAAGTTTTCCACCGACAAAAGAGAGCGTCGCTGTGTTAGTTGCAGGACCTGCTATCAGAAAAACGAGGGCTGCACCGGGCGTCAGCCCTTTGGCCACAAGCGCAGCAGCTATCGGGATGGAACCGGTCGCACACACATACATCGGCGTAGCTATCGCAAGCACAAGAGGATAGGCTATCAGTGGGTTACCGAGATATTTTGAAAAGAAATTCTCAGGGACAAGGAACGAGATGACACCGCCGGCCACGATGCCTATGACCAGCCATTTTGCGACATCCTCTACGAGCTCGCCGAATCCGTAACTTATGGCCGACTTGACCTTAGAGAGCACCGAACTGCCGCTTTTGTCAGGAACTCGACATGTTTCACAGTGTCCGCCGTTGTCAACAGGTTGTCGGTTCTCATCCCGGTTGTTGAGAAAATTGGTCGCTATGCCAGCGGCTATGCCCGAAATGAAGGCGGCTACAGGTCGGGCAATGGCAAAGACGAGTCCCAGAAGTGAATAAGTCGCAAATATCGAGTCGATTCCGGTGGTCGGTGTCGATGTCAGGAATGAGATGGTGGCGCCTTTTGATGCGCCCTGACGCCTGATGTGAGCTGCAACTGGTATCACGCCGCAGGAGCACAAAGGCAGGGGCACCCCAAAAATCGAAGCTTTGACCACAGCCAAGAGCGTCCCGCCCGAAAGATGCTCATACACCTTCTCATCCGGTATAAGGACATGCAGAACGCCCGCTATAAGGAAGCCGAAAAGCAGAAACGGCGCCATCTTCACCGTCAAAGCCCAAATCTCGGTCAATAAGCCGGTTAGAATATCCCAATTCATAACATCACAGTCCGTTGCGGAAATAGCCCTTTATATCAAGCCGAGCCAATCGTGAAGCAAAAAGTATAACCTCCCAATCAAAAGAGAGACACGCGCCATTATCGTGAAGCCGAAAGTTGCTCCAAAAGCGATCATGATGAACATCACGCCGGTCCGTGAAAATTTGCCGAAAACGCCTGTATGTTTGCGAGAGAAGAAAAAGTAGGAGATGGTCGTTAGCGTCCCAAGGACGATAATCCAGTTGTTAATCGTCTGTTTAAAGTTGTTGGCAATCCATAGTGGCACAATTGTCCCTTTTATCTGGGGAACGACAAACCCTTGCAGAAGTCCAGCGACTCCAAGACCTGCGCCCATGCCGACGGTGAATGCTATCGCCCATCTGGAAATCCACCTAAGTTTGGGGATGAAGCGCATCAACATGAAAATGGAGAGTGTTATCGGGATGATCAGGATTAAACGGTCAGTCGTGCTGCCTTTGACCCATGCATCAATCATTTTGGGTTTAACATCAAACGACCAAAGGAATAAAAGCATATAGGCAGCGGATGAGCCAACATATACACTTTCGGCTATCCGATAAAATGGGTTGTCTTTGTAAAGAAAGCTCAAGATTGCCAGAGTGAAAAATGCGGCCACCCAAACCCAAATGGTTGTTGCCATCACGATGACCTCCGTTTTTTGGATTGAGTGAAGATATAGCCGATATTTCCAATGATGATGAAAGCGACGATGAGCACATGCGCGAATGTCTGTGCGGTCATTCCGTAAGATGCAAACGCCTCGTGCTTGGCAAGCCGTTCGTAATCCGCCGCACCTCTCAGACCGGACACAATTGCAACCAATTGACCCGACTGACGATATTGGAACAGATCGGGCGCAACGACGCCTGTGCAGCCGAGAAGGACTTTCACGCCATACCTTGCATTCGCAAACTGGATCCACATCTCGCCGACATTCCCGGCCTCAAAGCCAAAAACACAAGCTACATCCTCGTAGGTCTTGATGTTTGACATCATCGGGAGTTTGCTCAAAGGAGTTCCCTCATAATCAACATTGTCGAAGGTGGCATGGATGTTTTTGCCCATGTTGATGATGACCGCCTGGAGCCCGGGTCGATAACCTAACACCACGAAGTCCTCTCCGTAAACCTTGCCATATTCGCTGGCTATCTTTTCCAAAGCCTGCTGTCCGAGCGGCACACCAGCCGCCCAGTGCCCCAAAAGGATGACTCTGAGATTTCGGCTGAATATGTGGCGCAAAACCGCCTCAAGCATCGGCTGAAGCTCCGGCATGGACGACGCATCGTAGTCGATCGAAATTATCACAGTTGAACCTTCGGGCAGCGAGTTGATGAAGTTGAATGCACGCTTGGACTCCTCCAAAGGTGTGAGTTTGAAAGTCAAATTGAAAAGGAACGGCGATATGATCGTTATCGCCAATATCACGAAAATGATCCTTCGGTCAATTTTGGCCAGTTTTTCAAAGAATTTCATGACACCCTCCTGTCATGTCAGATAGGACTTTTCGATACCGAAAATGATCCTCAGTCCCATAGCGATGCCTCCGAGAGCGATTCCGAGCCATATCCCGCGTTTCGCACCCATCTGCAGCACATTCATGATCCAATCGTTGACAGCGGTCGTTTGAGTTCTAAGGACCTCTACGATAGGTAGATAGACTGCAACTATGGCGATCGAGAGGAGAAGGTAAGGCAATCCAGCCGTCCATGAGGCCGCACTTTCAAACTCCGACATCAGTTTCCAGACTGCAAGCAGTGCGGCCACGCCGAGCACCGGCGCCATGACGGTCTCGCCTTTTGGAACTTGTGTCAGCATGATTATCGAGGCTGTTACGAGCAGGAGCGTTGCGTTGACCGTCCGAGCACGGAAGGCACGATAGGCTGCACTCGCTATGAAAAACGCAAGCAGGGCGAACATCGTCGATTGAAGTGGCACAAAAACATAGGTGTAGTAGTAGTTTCTGAAAGTCGAGGTCGATGCGAAAATGTGTCCTGTCCTAATGGTCGAAACTATCCCCCAGATCAGCGTTATGAAGAAGCTCAAGATCAGCGTCAGCGAATAAGGCCACCCTTCGGCTTTCCGTTTGACTTTATCGAGGTTGTGTCCGAGCAAACTGTTGAGTCCGAGTATCATCGTGAATCCGGAGATGATGATATACCAGTTGTTAAAGGTCTCCTCGACCCTCCCAAAAGGAGGATGTGGGACAAAAAGTGCGATTATTATCGCCATCCCAGACACGAAGGTTATGATCATCGGGATTTCTCGTTTCATTTCCAAAGACCTCCTTCAAGGAACTGCTTTATGTAGTTGGGGATAGGCTTGCCCAAGAGTGTGAGAATGGTCTCCAGCACCACGCCGATTGTGATCGTGGCCAAGATGATGCCTTTCATCATGTCTTCCGCCTTTATCGTCGAAAGTTGATGCAAATCCTTTGACAGATAGGCACTTGCCGCATACATCTCCTCGCCTATCAGAGTGTAGTCGGTGGCAGCGATGAAGAAAGGCAACTGTGTAATCGATGTCGTTCCTGAGATTTGGATTGCGCCGACCGAATGGCCTGTCTCTGCCAAGATGAGGGATTCCGCAAAGAACAGTCCCATCAGGAATATGGCACCGGGTCGTTCGCGCATCATGATTCCATCGACACCTGCCGCATAGCCGAACTGATCGTTGGTCAGGAAGAAGACCTTCTTTTGGTTGTAAAGGTCGGGTCGCCCTGCCTCAAAGCAGCCTGACCTGACCATCTCCTGAGCGGCTGTCATCACCACAGGATCGAAGCATGGGACGATGAGTTCCGATTCGTATTCTGCCGTCTTTTTGGCCACCCTTTGGAGAATCGAAAGGGCGGCGAGCGTCGCAATGTCGTTGATGTAGCCGAGACCGAGAATGAAGAGCACCGGCTGACCCATCTCTGTGGAGCGTCCGACAGCGTCATCTATCGCCTGAAGTCCTGCAATCGGTCGGATATACACCTCTTCGCCTTTCCTGATCCGCTTAAGAAAATATGCGAGTAACCCGCCGTAAATCAGAAGGACAACAAGCATCGGGAGTCTCTCTTTGTGGAACCATTCCGCTTTTGGCACCACAGGGCCGACGATTTTGGAATCAATGTAATCTCCTTCACCCCAAAACCTTACATAGTAGTAGTATCTCTTACCCGGCTTGACCTGCGTGTCCACATATCGAAATGTGTTCCTGGACAAGAGATCGACCACCTTGATCGAGCCGTGTCCCCACATCTCTTCGGGTATTTTGTAAATTGAAATCATTTTGACCGCTGGAGTCACGCTTGCGCTGTCCCATTCGATTATGACCGCACTCCCATCATCGTTCGGTTTGTCAAGCACTTTAACATTTCTCGGCCCTGTCAGGCCGACGATCAAAGCAAAGATAAAAGGGAACAATCCCATGATCCCTCCTTGTTTCTCAAATATGGTCATTCGTAAGTCGAAATTTTAAGGCAAACCCAATCCGATAAGCTAAGTTTGCGGATAAGGATAGGCTTAAAAACCCTTCTATTCTGCGGATTATTCTTTGTCATCACAAGTCGTCCTTACGCCTTTCCATAGACCTCAAAATTGTCCACTTTCAGGCCACGCAATTTTTGCAGAGTTGACAAATCCGTTATGTTTTGACTTAAACTTGAAAAAACACAAAAAACAGGAGGCGCTGGAATGCTATTGTTTGAATATGACTCACTGCCATGGCTTGACTCCATGACAATATTCCACACTCTGGCTCGTCTTGGCGTCAATGCGCTGTCGATCGTATCCCCGAACAAGCCGTTCATAAGCATCGGATATTTCCAAGATGCTGAGCTGGAAGTAGATTTCGACTTTTGCAGGAACGCAGGACTGCCTGTTCTCAGACGCGAGATCGGTGGTGGAGCTGTCTATCTCGATTACAATCAGATTTTTTACCATGTGATCCTCAGACGAGACCATCCGCTTGCGACCCTTGACATTGATAAACTTTACCGCGTCATGTCGGAACCCGTGATTGAGACCTATCGCGAGTTCGGCATCGAAACGAAGTTCAAAGAGGTCAACGACATAATCACGGTCGAAGGACGCAAAATTTCAGGCGAGGGCGCCGCAAACATCGGCAACGCAGTTGTCTTCGTCGGAAGCCTCATACTCGATTTCGATTACAAAACGATGGCGCATGCCCTCAAAGTCCCTGACGAGAAGTTCAGGGATAAGATCTTCAAGACGATGGAGGAGAATGTAACCACGATGCGGCGTGAACTCGGCGGTCAGCTTCCACCCCGAGATGAGCTCCGTAAGGTCTTGATCGAAAAATTTGAGAAACTGCTCGGCCCGTTCGAGCGCGCATCGATCGACACGAAACTGAAGACGAGGATGGACGAGGTCGGCAAGATATTGATATCAAAAGATTTCCTGTTTAAACGGACTCCGAGAAAGCCCGAAGGTGTGCGGATCAGACACGGCGTGGAAGTGCTCTACACTGCTCACAAGGCGAAAGGCGGACTCATCAGGACTTATCAGGAAGTCCAAGAGAGAAGACTGGCCGACATCGCGATAACTGGCGATTTCACCCTCTACCCGAAGGAGAACCTCGATGTGCTCGACAGGTATCTCGTCGGCTCCGAGAAGGTCAAGCGTGAGATAGAGTCCAGAGTCGAGGAGTTCTATGAGAAGACGAATTCTCAGACGCCGGGCGTCGATGTCGATGACTGGGTCGAAGCCGTAAAAGTTTTGGAGGAATAGGACAAAAACATCCATCAACTCCACACCTTTTGCTCAGCCAGTTCAACTTAGCTGCAAATTTGGTTTAAAATCAACGACATGCTGAGAACTCACACATGCGGAGAGCTTAGGAAAACACATGTCGGCCAAAAAGTAACGCTTTGCGGCTGGGTGCGGCGCGTGCGCGACATCGGCGGACTCGTGTTCATCGACCTTAGAGACCGCTATGGTCGCACCCAAATCGTCCTTGAAGCCGAATCACCCCACATAAATTTGGCTAAGTCCCTATCGCATCAGGATGTGATCTGTGTCGTCGGAACAGTGCGTGCTCGACCGACCGATATGGTGAACCCCAAGATGCCGACCGGCGAGATCGAAGTGGTTCTGGAAGACCTTCGCATCCTCAACCGTTCCAAGACGCCTCCGTTCATGATCGAGGATGAGGCCAAAGTTCAAGAGGAGACAAGACTTAGGTATCGGTTTCTTGATCTCCGCAGGCCTTTCATGCAAAGGAACTTGGAGATACGCCATCGAGCAGCGCTTTCGGTTCGTAACTTCCTGAGTTCCAAAAAATTCCTTGAAATAGAGACTCCTTTTTTGACCAAGAGCACACCGGAGGGGGCGCGGGACTTTCTCGTGCCCTCTCGCATCCATCCGGGCAAGTTCTACGCTTTGCCACAGTCCCCACAGATTTACAAGCAGATCCTGATGATCGCAGGTTATGACAGATATTTCCAGATAGTCAGATGTTTTCGGGACGAAGACCTGCGCGCAGACCGCCAGCCTGAGTTCACACAGATCGACCTCGAAATGAGCTTCGTCGATGTCGATGACATAATTGAACTTACAGAGGAGATGATGGTGCAGATGTTCCGAGACGCCATCGGTGTGGAAGTCGATCGACCTTTCCAGCGGATGGACTACTACGAGGCGATGAGACGGTTCGGCATAGACAAACCGGATCTGCGCTACGGGATGGAACTCATCGACCTAACCGACCTGTTTGAGGGAACGGAGCACAGAATTGTGGCGCAGGCCGTCTCAAAAGGCGATCGGGTGGTCGCCCTCCCGGTTCCAGCGGACCTTTCGAGGAAGGAGATCGAAAACCTGACCGAATTGGCAAAGGCCGAAGGCGCAGGCGGACTCCTATGGTTTAAGTTCAAAGACGGAAAACCCAGCGGTCAGATGGCCAAATTCCTGCCTTCGGGCTGGCTCGATGTCGTGAAACCCCAAAGTCCTGCGACCTTTTTGATGGTTCTCGGAAAGGACATCAAAGCGCACGGTGTGCTCGGCAAACTTCGAGTGGAGGTCGCTCAGAGGCTCGGATTGGTCAGGCAGGGCGAATGGAAGTTCCTGTGGGTGGTAAACTTCCCACTTTTTGAGTGGAACGAGGACGAGAACCGAATTGAACCGGCGCATCACATGTTCACCATGCCATTTGAACAGGACATCCCGAAACTTGAGACAGAACCGCTTCAGGTTCGAGCCAAACATTACGACCTTGTGCTCAACGGCGTGGAGCTCGGATCCGGCTCGATCAGGATCCACGATAGGGAGCTTCAGGAAAAAGTCATGGAAATCATTGGGTTACCTAAAGAGGAGAGAGAGCGTCGGTTCGGATTCCTGCTGACTGCGTTGGAATACGGTGCTCCTCCTCACGGCGGCATAGCGCTCGGATTCGACAGGATTGTGGCCATGATGGCAGGAATGGGTTCTATCCGCGATGTGATTGCATTTCCGAAAACAACTGCTGCGCAGGCACTTTTTGAAGGAGCGCCCAGCGAAGTCCCCGAAGATCAGCTCGCAGAACTCCACATAAAGGTCGTGAAGTAGTCGAGATCATCGAATTCTCGTGTTCCTCTTTCACTTTCCTGTCTTTGGAGAAGTTTGATTTATCCGACGGATAGAAGGGCATCTCCAGATGGGCAGCCAGCCTATATGTGCCATTTTAGCTTCCCTCTCAGCCGAGGAAGTTACTGCATTCAGAATCCGTTCTGCATCAGCAGCTTTTCTGGGTGGTGGATAGACGACTTTCATCTTCATGACGCATCTCGAGAATGGAACGGGAAGTTCAAGTCTGTCCCAAGACGGTAGCCGGATCGCATGGGCCATCCCCACGCCGAGAAACATCATGGGAATGTTCAGCTTCTGAGCAAGCCAGAGTGCGCCTTCCTTGAACCTTCTGGCAGGCCCTTTGGGGCCGTCCGGCGTTAAAGCGACGATTTTTCCAGCGTGCAGAGCCTTGAGCAGGCCGATAGTCCCTTTGACCGAGCCACGCGTCGATGACCCCCGAACGACTTCCAACCCATAGTGGTTCATGACGACTGCGATGGGATCGGCGTCGGGATGCTGCGAGGCGAGTCCCACTATCGGCGTCTGTCTAAGGTAGTAGATGAAAGGCATAAGTTTGCTGTGCCATAGGACTAACACAGCAGGCCCTTTAAACTCAGGCCATTGACCTGTAGCTCTAAAGGAGAGTGTTGAAACCCAAACCTTATAGAGCGCCTTCAGGACTTTGAGCTTCAGGTTCATGTTTCAAGCCATCTGGTAATGCCCTTTTGTTCCAGAAAGGTGTTGACCGTAAGAGGGACAACTTTTTGCAGGATTCGAGCGACGGCTTTTGCGACCTGCCGTGTCTCCCATTGAGCGGCCGGCGACAGCCTGAGTTCCAGAAAGTTAAACAGGGAACGCATGTTGATAGTCCAATAAAACTGAGTTCTAAGGCCCCAGGGCAACACCGTGCGAGCTGCCTCTTTCCGCAGCCCCATCCTGGTCAACTTCTCATAAAGTTCCAGTCCCCTTTTGACATGCCTCTCGATCTCGGCGAGCAAATTTTCCACTTCTTCCTTTGACGGCTGAAAATTTGGCGAATCTTTGACTCCGAGCAGCTCTGGTGGGACATGGATGTATTCGTTGAGATGGGCTTCTGGTTTGGGCCGTGTGTATCGAAATGAGCGCTTGAGCGGACTGGCTATGCGATGACGCAATATCTGTTCGCCGACATACATCGGAATCCCGTAAAGCAAGAACCTGAAAACCTGTTGCTCAAATGGAGAGAGGTGTCCGAGTTCGAGCAGTCTGACCAACAGTTTCCTGTCCGCTTCCTCGAGTTGGGCCTCGATAGTCCGTATTTCGTCCTCGATCTTGGAAATTTCGATCGGATCGCTTTCAGACCTCAACAACATTCTAAGCTCCTCAAGCTGTCTCTTTAGTTTTCCGTATCTCCCTGCATAGTCGTAGGATATGCGGGCGATCCGAGCCGGCGCCAGATCGTCTCCAAGCATCTCCTCGAGTAAGACAAATCCACCTCCGAGAATCGGTTCTTTTATGGGTAACTTTGGAACATGCATCTTATCCTCTATGCGGCATACTGGTCTTCAGAAACATAGTGCCTAAGAGCCACAGGAACCACAGCGCATAAGAGAACAGTAATGCTTTGCGTTTTGACGTTCTCCCAATGATAGCTATGCCGATACCGATCACATAAAAAGCCCAGATGGAGAAGATGTTCAAACTGGCCAAGAGACTTCCCCAAAATGTCGAAAGTTGTTCAGGCGAAAGGAATGCACCCGGTGAGAACATCACCGAATGGACTCCGAACAGCCAGACTATCAGGAGTCTGAGGATCGATTCCAAAGTGGTGATGACATCGCCATAGAGCGAGATCAGGACTCCATTTTCAAAAGAGATGTTGGCCTCGACCAGCGGGGCTGCGACCATGAAAAGGAGGCCTCGAAGGGCAGTTTTTGCTGTGAAGATGACGATGAACGAGGCGATCATCCGTGTCCTTAAGGCACTTAGTGTCAAAAGTTTTCCCATTTGACGCATCTGCTCGGCCGAAAGTTCGCTTGCCCTTTCCAGCATCCGCTCTTTTATGGCTTGCAGAGCGAACGGAGCGATCAGATAGGACAGGACAAGCCCGATCACGAACAGGAAGCCGAACACGATGAAAGGGTTGACCGGTTGTTCATCTTGTTGTTTGAAGGCCTTTGTTGGACTCACAATTGCCCAAAAAATTCCTTTGAGTGCGTGTGTTATGGCCTGCATTGCTCACCTCACTCAGGATAAAGCACAATTTTTACGGCTTGTTTGTCTATGAGCAGCTTCATCGCTTCGTCGAATTGCTCCAGCTTCATCCTGTGCGTGATGATCGGCGTGAGATCGACCCTTTTTGAGGCCAAAAGTTCTTGAACTTGATACCATGTTCTGAACATCAGTCTCCCGTTAATTCCGTAGAGCCTGAGATACTTGAAGATAACATTTTCGGTAATGTCGATTGTAACAGGTTTGGACGGGATTCCGAGCAACGAGGCGACGCCACCCTTTTTGAGCACCCTCAACCCTGCTTTCAGGGCAGCTTCAGAACCCGACATCTCCAGAACCACATCGACGCCGAGTCCGGATGTGTGGTCGAGAATGTAAGAAATCGGGTCGGTCTCGTTGGGATTTATCACGAAGTCTGCGCCCATTTTTTCGGCGAACGAACGGCGGTAGTCGCTCGGTTCCACTGCAAAGATCTTTGAAGCCCCGGCCGCTTTTGCGATGGCAACCGACATCAGGCCTATGGGACCGAGTCCAAAGACTGCAACGGATTTTGCCGTGATGTCCTCGATGAGAGTTGCATGGACGGCGTTTCCGAAAGGTTCCTGAATTGCAGCGACTTCTGGTGGTATCGAACGGTCGGTTTTCCACGCATTTTCTTCAGGGATGGCGATGTATTCCGCATAAGCTCCATCGACATCTACACCCAAAATCTTCACATTTTCGCAGATATGTGCGTTCCCTGTTCGGCAATAGTAACATTTGCCGCAGGCTATGTGAGTTTCAGCGGAGACATAATCGCCCGGTTTGACAAGCGTAACATCTTTTCCGACTTCCACAACTTCGCCGACAAATTCATGCCCGAAAATTCGTGGGGGTTTGATCCTGTGGGACGCCCACTCATCCCAAGTGTAAATGTGGACATCAGTGCCACATATTCCGATGGCCTTGATTTTTACTAACACTTCTTTGGGGCCGACTTTTGGCACTTCCACATTTGCAAGGGAAGCACCTGGCCCCGGAACAGCTTTTATGATCGCTTTCATTGTCTCCAACCCTAAAACCTCCTTTTTATTCGTCCTCTTTTTTGTTTTCTTCTTCGTTCTCTTCGAGATCCTCTTTGAGCAGCTTTTTAACCTCGTGGACAAGTTTTGGAAGGATTTCGCCCGCTTTCCCTCTGATGGAAATATCGGCTATCTCGGTAACCGGCGTCGGTTCTGGGTTTACTTCGATGATTACGGAAGCATTCCTTTTGGCTATAAGGGGCAGTGAGGCGGCGGGATAAACCAAAGCAGAGGTTCCGATCACGAGAAAGAAATAGCTCCTCGAGGCCATTTCGATCGCGGTGTCCAAAGCGTCTTCAGGCAGAGGTTCACCGAAAAGGACGACATTGGGACGCAACATTCCGCCACATCTCTTGCACTTCGGCGGCATCTTGTCCTGTTTAACCGCTTCATCCATCGGATAGATCGTCCCACAATCGACACATTTGGCCTGGAACAAATTTCCGTGCAGCTCGATTACATTTCTGGAGCCGGCGCGCTGATGCAACCTATCGATGTTTTGTGTGATCACGAAGAAGAGTTTTAGCAATGATCCAAGTTCTGCGAGTGCAAGATGTCCTTTGTTGGGTTTGGCTTTTAGCACATCGAAGTATCGCCCTTTATACCACTCCCAGACTTTTTTGGGGTGTTTGAACAGGGCTTCCGGTGTGGCGAACTCCTCCGGTTTGAACTTGCTCCAGAGGCCGTCTTTGTCTCTAAAAGTCGGGATTCCACTCTCTTTTGATATGCCAGCTCCGGTCAGGGCTGCACCATAGCCCTTCGCAATTATGGTGTTTGATATGACAATCGCTGCATCTACGATTTCCGTTTCCATTCTATCCTCAGTAATTTTTGACCATCAGAGAATGAAAATGTTAGGTCTCCGTGAAATGTCCGTTGGACAGCTTTGGCTATTTTTTTCGCAAGCGTCTCCGTTGTGGTTTGGATTACGATTGTGTCGCCCTCGTCCTTGTTTTCGATGATTCTTGCGAGTGGATTGCGCCGCATCTCAGCCTCTGCTTCGTTTTTGATCATGCGTTTCATGTCCTCAAGTTCATGAGGTTTGACACCTTCTTTGACAATATACACGATACCAAGAGGATAATGGTCGCGAATTTTCCTGCAAGCAGGGCATTCCTTGAAATTCACTTTGTCCTTGTTCTCCATCAACTCATTGTAGAACTTTTCATCCCAGAACCATCTCTTGTTGTGATAGATCAACTTGCACGAAGGACACACAGTTGGATCCTTATAAATGCTTCTGTCCATATAAGGGTCATGGAGTTTCACATCATAGAGTTCGTTGAGTCTTTTCATATTTCATCCTCCCTTTGTGTGGATTTTTGTCCCCAAAGGGGCGATTACAAGGCGAGCTATTTTTCATCCAAAATGTCTTCATCATGATGACTGTCTAAACTTCTATCATTAAAGCTTCGGCTTCGGCCAAGACAAGGCCGCTCTTATCTATGATTTTGCCAATACCCTCAACCCTTCTCCCTTTTACCGATTTGATTTTACCTATGGCTTTCAGTGGTTTTCCTATGGGTATCGGCCTTTTATATCTGACGGTCAATTTAGCTGTTGCAACGGATTTTCCGAGTCCGCTTGCCGCATAGACCATAATTTCGTCAAGGATAGTTGCAGCTATTCCGCCGTGCATAACACCCTGATAGCCTTGATATTCGCGGGCTGGAAGGAATTCGGTCTCAGCATATCCATCTTCCCTTGTCGAGATTTTCAACTTCAACCCATAAGGATTGGCTTTGCCGCAGGCGAAGCAATAGTCATCTCTCAGCCATTCGCTCATTGCTTTACCTCCGCAATGGAGAACAACGAATCCGGCAGCTCGACATTCAATTTCAATTTTTTGAAGCGATAGTGCATCTCCGTGCTCACATCGTAAATCGTCATCGAAAGGACTCTAAATCCGTTCTTGGCGAATTCGATTGTAACGCTTCCCGTGTATCCGCTCTGATTCGGCGTAACGGAAAATATGTAAGACGAATCGGACTGTGTCATCGTGATTTTGAAATTTTTTCTCAGCTCCTGACTGTTTTGAGGAATCAGGAATGTGAATTCCTGTCGAACCATCGGTTGTTCGGCATCGGGAGACACCAGAATGTAAACTGAGTCCAAAAGGAGAAGGGTTTGCTTTTGTGGAGAGAGAAAGTCGATTCTAAGTTTATTAGGTGTAACAAGATAGGCATGACCTGTAAAAGTTCTTTCAAAATCAATGTCAGGATAACGAACCGTCTCCACGAAATCAGCTTCTGCCGATTTAAGGGAGTCCACGAAATCGAAAAATTTTTCAAAAGGCGAATTGGCAAGGATTAAAGTTAAGAACAAAGTTATCGTCATGCTCTCAGCGCCTCCCTCATAAGCTTTGCGACTTCAGCGGGTTCATCTGCTACGGGCACGCCGGCCTCATTGAACGCCTTTATTTTTTCAGCAGCCGTGCCCGACGAGCCTGATATGATGGCGCCAGCGTGTCCCATCCTTTTCTCAGGCGGTGCCGTCCTTCCGGCTATAAAGCCGACCACAGGTTTTGACACATGATTTTTTATAAACTCAGCGGCATCCTGTTCGTCCGTGCCGCCGATTTCGCCGATTATCACAATGCCCTCAGTCTCAGGATCGTTCTCGAACATTTCCAGAAGGTCGATAAATTTTGTCCCAATTATCGGGTCGCCTCCGATCCCGATAGCCGTCGATTGGCCTAATCCTGAAGCGGTTAAGTGGCTAACTATTTCATAAGTCAGGGTTCCGCTGCGGGAGATCACACCGATAGGGCCGCGTTTGAAGATGTGGCCGGGCAAGATGCCGACCTTAGCCTCTTCTGGTGTAATGACACCCGGGCAGTTGGGGCCTATGAGCCGCGCACCCTTCTCTCTGACAAACTTAACCACCTTCATCATATCGAGCACAGGGATCCCTTCGGTGATGGCAACTATGAGTTTAATTCCAGCGTCAGCGGCTTCCATGATCGCATCGGCAGCAAATTTTGCAGGCACAAAAATTACCGAAGTGTTAGCACCTGTGTTTTCCACAGCTTCGCTTACCGTGTTGAAAACCGGGACGCCTTCGACACTCATTCCGCCTTTTCCCGGCGTTACCCCTCCAACCACTTTTGTGCCGTATTCGAGCATCAGTTTCGTGTGGAACGAGCCATCACGACCCGTAATCCCTTGAACCAAAACCCTTGTGTCATTTCCTACAAGTATCGCCATTCCTTTGTTCCTCCTTTGACTCGAAAATTGTAACAAACGCAGTTGATACGGTCAACTTCGTCGCCTCTAACCTTCTGTTTTGTCCAAGACTTCAATGTTTCGGTTGAATTTTTCTGGATCTGTCCTACCATCCTTCTCCCAAACGGAGAGCAGGCTATGAAAAGGAATGTTTTGATATTTTTGATTTTGGTCGCAGCAAACTGCAATTCCAAGAAAAATGAGGGATATGTCAAAAGAACGGCGATTGTGATGGGCACAGTCGTGAACATAGAGGTGCCCAAGTCCCAAGTTGCGGCAGCGGATTCGGCCTTACAGGCTTTTTCCCTTGTCGATTCGCTGATGAGTCCTGTCAAAGAGTCTTCGGATCTGGCAATGATTAACAGTCATAGCGGTGAGTGGGTTAAGGTGTCGGACTTGACCGTTAGGTGCATCAAAAAGGCGTTAGAAATTGCAGAACTGACTGACGGTGCGTTCGATCCGACGGCCGGCGTCCTCGTCCATCTTTGGCATTTCGATGTAGAATCAGGTTGGCAGGTTCCCGAATCGTCTAAGGTCGAATCACTTCTCAACTTTGTGGACTACAAGTCGATAAAAGTCGATGGAGACTCTGTCAAACTCGCTAATGGCCAAAGGATCGATCTCGGCGGAATCGCAAAAGGTTTCGCCATCGATTTGGCGGTCGATAGGCTGAGAAGGGCTGGTGTGCGCTCGGCGATCGTCGATGCTGGCGGCGATCTGTTTTTGGTCGGCGAAAACATGAGCGGAAGGGCATGGCGTGTCGGCATCCGAGACCCCATAGACAAAAAGCGGGTTCTCATGGTGATTAAGGTCAAAGACCGGTCTGTCTGCACATCGGGCAACTATGAGCGGTTCATCGAGATAGGCGGCGTGAAATACTCACATATTTTTGATCCCAGAACCGGCTGGCCTGTCAGAGGGGTTCTGAGCACAACGGTTGTGGGCAAGGACGCCGCCACCACCGACGCATTGGCAACAGCCATCTTCGTGCTCGGACCGCAAAAGGGCATTCGACTCATCGAATCCCTTAAAGATTTTGAATGCATGATAGTTACACAGGACTCGATCTATATGACTCAGGGGTTCAGAGAGCTTGTTGAAGAATAGGGACTGCAAAACTTAGTGCTTCGGCCTGAAAGCAAGATGGCGGGCTTTAAGTCTCAATATCGTGTTTGATTTTGTCCAATTTTTAGTGCATCCCGAGCGGTGTGAATTATGGTTCACAAACAGCGGAGATTGGTCGGATTGGCGGAGTGCAGCGGATACGCAATGAGTTAATGGAAATCAAAATGCTTCTTAGAGTTACGAACATGGACTTAAACAATGGACGCCCGTTTTAAAGAGGAATTTCCCGTTCCTATCAACGGGTTGGCGATAGCCTATAAAGCTTGGAATCCCTGTCTCCGGACTCCCAACGCGATGAATACACCTTTGACCAGTTCGTTGAGGAGTTGGTGAGTCCCAATGAAGGTCTTGTTATTGTCGAAGTTACTAAAAACGGTTTGGCTACATCATCGACGACTGCATCGTCGAAATTGCCGAAGTAACGGCAATCCTTTGAGGACAGTCACAGTGGAACACGCAGAGCCACAAAAATTCGTTGAGACGGTCAAAAAACTTGGCGTTGAGGGGATTGAAAAATAACAACTACATAAAGCCCTAAAAAGGAGCGTCGGGTTAACTTACTAAAAAACAAGCTTTAGGTGTTTGACCGCTTCGCTATGAGAGCCAAATAATCAAAAGCATGAAAGTGTTGATTTCTTTTGTCGTTTTGGCAGCATTTCCGTCGAAGGATACAAGTGTGGTTTCGCCGAGCAAGGCTGCACTGATGTCGGCGATATTGCCCGGTGGTGGACAGTTTTACACAGGGCAGCCTATCAAAGGGGGAGTTTTGGGAGGGCTTGAGCTGTTCTTTGCATACAATGCATTGTCCTCATATTCAAAGATTAACACTGCATCGTCGAGCGATCCTTATTTCCAAAAATTCATGAGCAATGCACTCTGGTTCTTGGCAGTTTGGGGATATTCCATCATCGATGCCTATGTGTCTGCACATTTGAACGATTTTGAACAAAAATCTAATGAAATTCGGAATGATGTGAGCAACAAATTCAAAAATGGAGGTCAAAATGTCGGAAAAGAAGGCGTTGAGAGACGCTTACGGTGAACTTTTGGTCGAACTCGGGAAGGCAGACCCCGATGTGGTTGTGCTTGACGCCGACCTCGCAAAATCCACGAAGACCGAAAAGTTCGCTAAGATATTCCCTGATAGGTTCTTCGAGATGGGCATTCAGGAACAGAACATGATGGGCGCTGCAGCAGGGTTGGCAGCGGTCGGTAAGAAACCTTTCGCTTCGACTTTTGCGATATTTGCCGGCGGAAGGGCATGGGAGCAGGTTCGCCTCTCCATAGCCTACGCTAAATTCAATGTGAAAATTGTGGCGACACATGGCGGCATAGCGACAGGCGAGGACGGCGCATCGCATCAGATGACCGAAGATTTCGCAACTATGGGCGCTATACCGGGCATGAAGGTTCTTTCGCCATCGGATGCAACCTCGACGAGAGTGGCGATCAAGGCGGCCTATCGCTATCAAGGACCCGTGTATGTCAGGCTTGTAAGGCC
>QNDP01000007.1 GCA_003645975.1 Candidatus Hydrothermota bacterium
GCCGGCACAATCTCGATCTCCGCCGAGATGAAATCCTCCTCGACAATCCCATATTTGTCGTTCAACAACTTGAGGATAGCCAGTTTGACACGGTCTTTGTTCTCTTTGTCAGGCAATGGGATTGAACCGACTATGAGGTTGAGCTTCTCGCCCGGTATGGCTTCCTCGATCTTCTTGCCGTATTGAGCCTTTCTGGCAAGGTGCGGTAGCAAGTCCTCGATGGTCAGCACAGGCTCATCGGGCGATTCGCCGAACACGACCTTGACCACACGGCCATCTTCTTTGACCACAACGCCATGAATGGCAAGCGGCCGAGCAACCCAATGGAACTTTTTGATGCCGCCATAGTAATGCGTGTCCATCATTGCGATGCCCGTATCCTCATAAAGCGGAACAGGTTTCATGTCGATGCGTGGCACGTCGATGTGAGAGGCAACGATTCTAACACCTTCGGATAGCGGCTTTTCTCCGAACGCCACGGCGGCGAGGGCTTTGCCGCGGTTGACCATGAACACCTTATCGCCGCCTTCGCTGATGTCCCTAAATCCGTGAGCCTTGAGTTCGCTCACAAAGGTCTCCACCACTTCGCGCTCGGTCTTATTTGCCGACAAAAATTTCTTGTAATCATCGGCGAACTCGAATATCCTGGATTTTTCTTCGTCGGAGACAACATCCCAAACAAGTCTCCGTTCCCATTTGAGCTCTTTAATTTCCATGACATTCCTCCCGGTTTTCAAAGTCGGTTAATTCTAAAGCAAAACGCCCGACCGGCCCTCAGACCGGTGGGCAATCCAAATTTTTTATGAACGGTTTGATGTCGATTATCGGCGTGGAGTCGAAGGCATCGATTGGATCGATCTCTATCGTCCTTGAATTCAAAAACTTGCGGATTTTGACCGTGTATTTGCCGATGGGATTGGGTCTCAACGGGGAGCGGGTCGCAAAGACACCCCGAAGCGGCCGAGACCTATCGCCCATCGGATGGACTTTCAGCGTGCGTCTAAGTTCAGGTGTATTGTTGAGATGAAACCACACAAGCAGGATGATCCATTGCCCCTCCGTAAGCCCTTCCAGCGCCGCCTCAAATTCCTCGTGGATCTCAAGGATTGTTCTCCCATGTTTTTGTTTGACTTCACCGATAACCTTCAGTTCCAAAGCCTTCCCTCCCGATTTTTTGGATGACGAGGACGCCAAATGAATCCGAAACCAATTGCCAATCAGGTGATTTGATGATGCTGTCGATGAAACGCTCACCCTCCTGCCGACGCATCGGGGTGTAGTCATGCCAGCTTGTGTCAACGATGACCATCTGTGCATCCCTAAGTGTCGGAATCTGATAGGTATTTCGACGCAAAGCGAGATGAGGCGTGATGTGATTGCCCGCTGCGAGGGGCATTTCCGGCGGAATCGATTCGACGAATCGGTCAAGATACCGTTTCTTGGCGCCTTGAACCCGTTTGAGCGGCAGATAGACCTTGTAGGGAAACGCCAACGAAGATGTCAGGATTCCGAGCAAAATTAGCGGCAACGCCCTGTTCCCAAGCCTTTTGACCGCCTCGATAGTGATGAAGATCGAAACAGGCAGGAGAAGCGCAACATATTGGCCATAAAGACGATAGTGCATAGGCCATGTGTTCAAAATGTGTTCTGCGAACGGAAGTGCCAGCATGACGAGCAATTTCGGCATGAGAAGCGGCAGAAAACCAAAGGTCGCAAAATATCGAATTGCAACCTCTATCTTTTTGATCGACAGAACCTTATCTGAACCGTAGTTCAACGCAACCGATTCCAAAAGCCTGCCATGACGGTAGATCTCGGTTATTGCAAAGACGAAATACAGCCCGCTCAGGATTATCATGCTGATGCCCAGCGCCTTCCGCCTTTTATCGAAGATCAGAAAGTAAAGTCCTATCGAGGCCATGCCGACCGACACATCCTCCTTCAAAGTCAAGGAGATGGCAAGCATCAACGCCGCCCATCCGATTTTACCGGTATCGAGCCAATGCAATGCGAGCAAAAAGAGCGGTGTCGCAAGCACTTCCGGATGGAAATCGAACGCCGACATCCGATGCAGATAGTAATTCACGCACCAGAGCCAGATTATCAGCCAGCCGCTCGTTCGATCTATGCCTTTGCGTTTCAAAATTATAGCGATAATCGGAGGGACAGCGGCAAGCGCCACCGTCTGAGCAATCAACAAGATCTTGGGGTTCAACCAGATGTGGTAAAGAAGCGAAAGCGGATAGGCCGCTGGCCAAAAATGACCCGAAAAACCGTGAGACCAATTCAAGCTGTCCCAGACATCGCTGTGTGCGAAGATGTTATAGAGGATGTTCGCACGGATGCCGAGATCGTAACCTGTGCTGACATAGTGCTCGAACTGAAGGACTTTCAAAATCGAGATGATGAGGGCGAACCCAGCCGCAACAAACCAAGCCCATTTCAAGTCAATTTGAGATAATCGATTGCGATTCAACCAGATGATGCATGAGATCGATGTGATAAGGAGCGCAAAGTTGACGGAATGGACACGGAATTTGATTCCGAAAACTCGTGTTTCCAACCCGCCCGTTTGGATCACGATTGCAAAGGTCAGGATGAAAACGGCGAAGGCGGCCACGCCCAAAAGAAGGATCAATCTGTCAAGCCATCCGATGCCGAATTTGTCTCGCAAAAGTTTTAATTTCCAGAAGTCCATGATGACACAGCCATTGAAGCAGTTCAGATGGTCGTCGAGCGCATTAGGGCGGAATTATAATCCAAATTTTTTAAAAGCGGGCGAGCGCCGAAACACACCCGCCCGCAAGATTCGAGGATGCGGCTCATTTTCAAATATTTACACCATTACAATCGACCTTCTCAGAATGGGATTGCCCACTTGACCTTAATCGCTGCAACCTGCTCGGATACAGAGAGTTTCCCGTTTTCACGCTCGTAAAGCGTATTTAACACAATGTAGAACTTGGATTTCGGAAGGAACTCGTATTCAAAACGGAAGCCCACACGCATCGACTCCATCTCACGCTCGTCATCCGAGATGTTGAACACCGGTTCAAGCGACGAGTTGATCCGCATCGTCGGCGAGATGAAATAAGTCATCCAAGGGTTTACCCTCAAGGTTATGTATTTTAGGGACTTGTCTGGGTTGAAGACTGTCCAGTTGTTTGTGTTCAATCCGACCTCAAATCGGTTGGTTACAGGGATATCAATCCACAATCCATTGAGCGAGATCCAAGTGAGCACCGTGTCGATGTAGTCCCATCGATGAGAGAAATTGCTCCAGAACCCATAAGTTATTCTGCCCGAACCTTTCCAGTAATTTACACCAAGTCGATAGTTGTCAAACCACTGACCGAACTCGTAATCGCGCGCATATTCGGTGTTCACGCTCAAGCCGCTTCCGTCGCGCATCGAGAGGTAGATGCTCGTAAAAAACGTGTTGACATAAGGCTCTTCGGGTTCATGCCCTCTGCCGAATCCAAAAGTTGAGAAGATATGCCGCACTTTGCCTTCGTGGAATTTGAAGATCGGACCTCCGCCCAAAACGAACGATTCTGAACCCGGTAGGTCAGCCAAGTAGCCGGTTGCTGTGTTATCAAATTCCTTGTTCAGCGCCTTATAGGAGGCCATGAGCATCCAATCTTCGGCGAGATAAAGGCCGCCTGTTGTGAACGCCATCCCCGACTTAGCCTCCGGTGTCCTCGTGAAAACGACTTGGTAGAGAAGTTGTGAGTTGCCGTGCCTGAATGCGCCATCGATGTCAAACGAGTGGTAATTCTCGGCGAACCCCCATTCCGAAGGCTCTTTGCCGAGCGATTTACCGGCGTAAAGCATTCCAATCTCGGAATTTGTCCAGAACCGCTTTTTGATGCGAAGGACATTCCAGACGGCGGCCGGCTCCGTCCCGTAAGAGTAGTCCACATCGTCGGTCAGGATCGTGGCCGTTCCGAACTCGAATTTTGACGATTTCGATGTCATCTTCGCTCCGAAGATTATCGGCACTTCGGTTCCGTCGGACAGCCTGCGACCTATCCTTCTGGAGTAAAAAACGGTTATCGGACGGTAGAATCCCATGCCATGTCCCATTCTTGCAGGACTGAACACTTCTGTCGCCTCCACGAAAAACGGTCGGCGTTCGTGGAGCCACCGCTCGAATTTTGACAGGTTGAGCGCAAACGGATCGGCCTCAATCTGTGCGAAATCGGGATAGGCCGTGAAGTTGAACATGAAATCGGACCTGATGAGGCTGAAGTTGACGCCCGCTTTTGGCCGTGTCGATGCCTCACCGCTGTAATAGTCATATCTGACCAGCGCAACAGGATAGAACTCGGCGCCGTGCCCGCTGACCTTCGGCTTTACGCCGACCAACCGCCCGAACTCCGAAACGCGCAGTTCGGCCACCTCATCCGGCAGGACCCAATAGTCCGTTTCGTTGTTCTTTGCGATGTAACGCTCCAACTGAAGACCCCATTCGTGGAGTCCGGACTTGTGCCGAATGCTCCTGAACGGGATCTTGAGCTCTGCAACCCATTTGTGCGGATAGACTTTGACTGCGGAATACCAGATGCCGTCCCACGAGGCTTTCCTTCGTCCGTCGTCGGTTATAAGCTCGTCATATCGAAAGTTGCTCGCCGAAACCGAGAATTTGTAAGCGTTTGTCATAGAGTTAAATGTGTCCAAGTAAAGTTTTACTCGGTCTTCCCGTGCGGACATCGTGACCGTCGGCGAATCGTCCCCAGTGTAGCAGATGAAAAGCGCATAAAGATTTGTATCGTCTTGAAGGAATTTCACGACCGTCCGATAGCTCGGCTCGTGCCCGTAATATGGCTCAAATTGACGAAATTCGGTGATGGAATCGGCGATAGACCACACAGAATCGACGACCCCGTCGATTTTGGGCGCTTCGGACACATAGGTAACACCCACAGACAGCGCCCCGTTCAGCATAACTATCAAAATCAACAAGCCTTCCATTATCACCTCCATGCTGTATTAAAGAACTAATACACTATGAAATTTAAAGGCAAATCGCCTTCAGGTCAAATCCGGCGAGGCTATCAGTCATTTAGGTTGTGCTGTCAGGATAATTGTCGGATTTTCAGGGATATAACTTTCCCGACGCTTTTGTAACGCATCATCTTGAGGGTTATTCATTTCCATTGTCGGTTCTGTTGGAAGTTGTTCCCATCCTGAGCTTTCCCAAGAGGGGAGAGGACTCTGGCTTCCTCGCTTCCATGGGGAAAGGTCTTCGGATCAGGGCTTAAATCCACATTTACGAACAGCTTCCGACATTGATGACGATGGGACTGGACGACAATCGAGACGGTGGGTTACAGATGAGCTTCTAAGCCTACCCTCGTTTGCGTAGTCGCACGCCGAACATGTAATCGCATTGGAACCTTGCCCCATCGACATATAAGAACTTATCCCTCAAAAATTTAGTTGGAAATTCGGCAGGGGGCGGCTCGATCTCGAACTCCGGATGTTTTTCGAGAAATTTTTGGATTTGAAGCTCGTTTTCGCGCGGTTCGATTGTGCATGTGGTATAGACGAGCAGGCCGTTGGGACGCACGAATCGACTCCCGTTTTCCAAAATATCCTTTTGAATTTCAACGAGTTCGTCGATACGCTGGGGCGTCATCCTCCATCGGAGTTCCGGTCGGCGGCGGAGCGTTCCGAGCCCACTGCATGGGACATCCATGAAGACGATGTCGGCTTTTCGGCCGAACGAGATCTGGCGGCTGTCCGCCACGATCGGAAGGACAGAATTGGTTCCGAGCAAGTTCACGACCCGTTGCATCTCCTTTGCGCGGGAGAGGTGAATTTCGACTGCAATTATAGTTCCGTTATCCTGCATAAGCTCAGCCAGATGAGTAGCTTTTCCGCCCGGCGCCGCCGCTAAATCGTAGATCGTCATGCCCTCTTCTGGCGCTATGAAGTGAGCAACTAACTGGCTTGCAAAATCTTGGACGAAATAAGTCTCTTCGGGCAGGTCGATGAGTTGCGGTGGGTCGATCAGTTCAAACGATTCCGAGGGGAATTCGAGCTTTCGATAGCGGGCTTTCCGCATCTCCAACATCTTCAGGAAGGAATCTATATCGGTTTTCAACTGGTTGAAACGCAGATAGATATGCGGAGGCTCGTTGTTGTGCATCATAAATTCGACGGTTTTTTCGTATCCCCAAAGCTCTAACAATCTGAGATACAGCCATTTTGGATGTGAATGTTTTACCCATGGGTCTCGTGGTTCAGGTCGGTTCTCAGCGATCCGTCTCAGAACGCTGTTCACGAGTGCAGCCACTCCACGATGCCCAAACCGCTTTGCAAGCTGAACACCTTGAGACACAGCGGCATAATCTGGAATCCGCTCCATGAAAAGGATTTGATATGCCGAGATCCGCAGGATGTTCCGAATCCATGGTGTCAACTCGTCGAGCGAATAGCCTTTGAGGAACTTGGAGATAACCCAATCGAGGTGAAGCCGCATCTTGACGGTTCCATAGACCAGTTCTGTGAGGAGCCGTCTATCTCGGGCATCTTGCAGCTCAAAGAGATATGGGACGATGAGCTTATTAGTCCATCGACCGTCCTCGAGCACGGATTTGACGATGAGTAGCGCAAATTTGCGAACCTGTGAAATGCGCATAACGGCCACAATTTTAGCTCAGTTTGGGAACCTTTTCAGACGGATTGACAGCGAAGTCGAATTTGGAATGGATTTTAAGTCAAATTTTTTCAAAAGCTTGCGCTAAATCCTCAATCAGATCGTCGGCGTCTTCAATTCCACATGACAGGCGGACAAATCCGGGGCCGATGCCCATCTCCGCCCGTTGTTCGGGCGTAAGTCCGGCGTGCGATGTGTTGTAAGGCATGCTCACAAGGCTTTCGACACCGCCGAGACTCGTGGCCTCAGCCCACAACTTCAAGTTGTGCATAAACCTGACACCGTCTTCATCGGTTCCGTCGATCTCGAAGCTGACCATCCCGCCATAACCGTTTTTCAAGAGTTTGTCGGCAAGTTCCCTCTGCTCGTAGGATTTCAAACCGGGATAGATGACCTTTCGGACCTTTGGGTGATTTTCGAGAAATTCGGCGACTTTAAGGCCGTTTTCGTTGTGGCGCGCCATCCGCAGGGCAAAGGTCTTCAGTCCGCGCTCGACAAGGTAGGCCGGCAGCGGTTCCATCGACCCACCGAAGTGCAACATCGTCTCCCAGACCTGCTCGATAAGTTCTTTTGGCCCAACAGCGAACCCGGCGATGACATCGCTGTGTCCGTTGATGTATTTCGATGCGCTGTGGACGACAATGTCGGCACCGAGTTCAAGCGGCCGCAGGTTGAATGGAGTCAGAAAAGTGTTGTCCACGATAAGCATAGCTCCGTGTTCATGTGCAATTCGAGCGACGGCCTCGACATCGAGCAATTTCAGCAATGGATTGGAAATTGTCTCAAAATAAAGGACTTTCGTGTTCGGCTTTATGGCCTTCTCAATTGCCTCGACATCACGAGGTTCCACAAACGAAAGTTCAATTCCGAATTTCGGGAACTCCTTCTGGATGAGGTAGGAAGTGCCACCGTAAAGGTCGAGCGTGGTGAGCATGTGATCGCCTTGTTTCAAAAAAGTCAACAAGGTTGTTGCGATAGCAGCCATCCCGGAGGCGAACCCAACGCCGTCCTCAGCTCCTTCAAGCGCCGCCACTTTGAGCTCGACAGCTCTGCGAGTCGGATTGCCGTAACGTGTGTAAAGCCAAGCCTCACGAGCTTTGCCGCTCAAGATCTTCTCGTAATCCGAATCCGTCAATCTGAAAGTGGTTGAGAGAAACACCGGCGTGTTGACCGCACCTGTCTCAGAGTCTTGATATGTGCCAGCATGGACAGCCAATGTCGAAATGCCGTATTTTTTCCTAAATTCATCTTTCCTCATAATCATTTCACCTCTCTTTTCAAAAAGCGGCTATTTTATGAGCTAATCGAAAATATTACAAATCTTCGCAGGCTATTCGCCGTTTTGTTTGTGATGAAGAATTTTGTGTCAAAATTGGGCGTTCGTTTGTGCGCTGGTGTCGATGGTCGGCTGTTGCCTCCAACCGGTTGGGCAAGAGTGGACAAGGAATTTATGCTAATTGACGCCGCTGAAAGTGTTAGAATATAATTGCCCTCTCAAAAAGGAGGATTTTGGGTGAAGAGCCTCAAATGGAGAGTTATTCTCGTTTTGATACTTATCGCACTCGGCCTCTGGACACTCTATCCGACTTTCAGATACTACTCGATGTCTCCGGAGGAACGAGCAAAACTGCCAAAGTCAGAGCTTTTATCGCTCAGAAAGAAGGCCATCAACCTCGGCCTTGACCTTCAGGGTGGAATGTATCTCATGCTGGAGATCGACAAGACCAAGTTGCCGCCGGATGAGGACTTAAATCGCGCTGTTGAACGCGCCATCGAGATCATCCGCAACCGCGTTGACCAATGGGGCGTGTTCGAGCCGTCGATTCAGAAGCTCAAGGACGATCGAATTTTGGTGCAACTGCCCGGCGTGCTCGACCGCGACCGAGCTGTGTCCCTGATCGGAAGGACTGCTCTGCTCGAATTCAAGCTTGTTGCGAAGGAAGACCTCATAGAGCAGACATTCAAAGCCATCGACAAGGTCTTGAGGCTTAAAGAGGTCGGTGATACCACCCAGATCGACACCACACAATTAGGCCCGTTCACTCAGTATTTCAGGGCTTTTGAACGAAATGTCGTTGTCCGTGAGGATGATGTTCCCAAAATTGATAGCATTCTGAACCTTCCAGAAGTCAAGAAGGTCATCCCAGCGGGTTACGAGTTCCTTTGGGGCAAGTCCTTTGAGGTTCAGGGCGTCAAATACCGACCGCTGTTCCTCGTGAAGGCCGAGCCTGAGTTGACCGGTGCGCACATCAAGAACGCATTGCACACCATAGGCACAGGCACAGACCCGCAAGTTGCCAACCGTCCGATAGTTCTGCTCGAATTCGACCGTAAGGGCGCCTCGAAGTTTGCAGCGGTAACCGGCGCAAATGTCGGGCGGCGGCTCGCCATCGTGCTCGACAACCTCGTCCAATCGGCGCCGGTGATTCAGGAACGGATTCCGGGCGGACGCGCCCGTATCACGGGATTTGAAAGTCTCGATGAGGCAAAGGAATTGGCCATCGTGCTCCGTGCTGGTGCATTGCCTGCGCCGGTGAAGATTGTCGAGGAGCGCACTGTAGGACCGAGTCTCGGCCGCGATTCTATCAGGCGCGGAATCATGGCGTTGCTCATCGGAGTCGCTGCTGTGATGCTGTTCATGATCATCTATTATCGGCTCAGCGGTGTGATAGCCGACTTTGCACTTATCCTCGAAATGTTTTTCATCGTCGCATTTCTCGCCGGGCTTCACGCCACCCTGACACTTCCGGGTTTGGCTGGCTTGATCCTGACGGCAGGCATAGCAGTTGACGCCAATGTGCTGATTTTTGAGCGCATCCGTGAGGAGCTGCGGGCAGGGAAGCCGCCTGCAACCGCTGTCGATACGGCTTACAAACGGGCACAGATCACCATCTTCGACGCCAATCTGACGACGCTTATCGCTGCATTGGTGCTCTTTAAGTTCGGGACAGGTCCGATCAAGGGGTTCGGCACGACGCTCTCACTCGGAATCATCATCAACTTCTTCACCGCCATCTTCGTAACGCGCATCATCTTTGACTACTTGACCAAAGTCAAACAGGTCGAGGCCATAAGCATCTGAAGGGAGGACGACAATGCTTCAACTTTTACAAAATCCGAATTTTGACATCATAGGCAAACGGCGTTACGCCTTTATCTTCTCGCTCGCCCTTATTGTTCTCAGTGTCGTGGCCATAATCGCAAGGGGCGGACTGATTTACGGGATCGATTTCACAGGCGGCAACCTCGTGCAGATCCGCACCGAACGGCCTGTTGACATCGCTGACATCCGTTCTGTCCTCTTGGACATGGGGATAAAGGCCGAAGTTCAGGATTTCGGTTCGCCTCAAGACTTCGTGATCAAATACAAAGAGGAGCTCGACGCATCGAAAATTGTCGAAAGACTTAGGGCGAAACTCGGTGTCGATGTCCAAAAACTCAGAGTTGAAAAGGTTGGTCCGAAAGTCGGTAAGGAGCTGCAGCACAAGGCGACGGTTGCAGTTACGATCGGGCTGCTCCTCATGTTGCTTTACATCACCGTTAGATTTGATTTCCGGTTTGGTCTCGGTTCGGTCATTGCACTCTTCCACGATGTGTTCATCACACTCGGCATTTTCACATTGCTCGGAAAGGAGATCACGGTTGAGATAGTTGCGGCATTCCTGACCATTGTCGGTTACTCGATAAACGACTCGATCGTGGTGTCAGACCGTGTGCGCGAGAACCTTAAGAAAATTGGAAAGGTTGTTCGCGCTGATCACTTTGTTGAGGTTGTCAATCGAAGTATCAACGAGACGCTTTCCAGAACGCTCATCACATCGTTGACCACATTGCTTGTCTTGATCTCGGTTTTGATCTTCGGCGGCCCTGTAATTTTCGATTTCGCATTTGCTTTGACTGTGGGAGTGATAGTCGGAACCTATTCGTCGATTTTTGTTGTCGCTGCGCTTGTGGTCGAATGGCGTTTGTATCGTGAGCGCAAGAAGTTGGCAACGGCTCCAAAGCCTGCCGCCAATGCCAAGAAAGCCGCAGCCAAACCGGTGCAGCCTACCGCCGCTCCAAGCGTTACTACAACCGAAGCTCCTGAAGTCAAATCTGTTACAACGACAGGCATCACACCTAAACCACCAAAACGGCGTAAAAAGAAGAAAAAGAGGAAAAAGTGAGATTCGGGGTAATTGGGAATGTCAAGAAACCGAGAACTTTTGAGGTTCTAAGGACACTTGAAAGCCTTCTTAACGACGGCGAGGCTGTGCTTGATGCCGGTCTCGCCGATTTCTTTTCTTCAGAAAAATTCGAGTTCGTCCCGATCGAGCAAATTGCGGATGTCTCCGATGCGATCATCGTGATAGGCGGCGACGGGACTTTCCTGAAAGCGGCAAGATATTCAAAAGGTAAGCCTTTGACAGGCATAAATTTGGGTCGGGTCGGATTTCTGACAACTTTTGATGAGCAGGATCTGCCCTTGATCATCAAGCGGTTCAGAAACGGCGAGTTCGATGTCGAGCGGCGGATGGGCGTGGCGTGTGAGCGATTGGTGAATAACCAAAAGTTCTGGGGATTAAACGAGATAGTGCTTGTTTCGACAAGTGCAGCTCGAATTTTGGAAATTGAGGTCTCATCCTGTGGTCTTGTCGTTGCTCGCCTCAGAGCTGACGGCATCATGGTGGCTTCGCCCACAGGTTCAACAGCTTACAACCTCGCAGCCGGCGGCCCGATAATCCATCCGACGATGGATGCGCTGATCGTAACGCCAATTTGCGCACACACTTTGACGCTAAGACCGTTCGTTTTGCCACCGGATTGTAGGGTTACAATCACGGCGCGCTCGCGCGGCGGAAAAGTCCTGCTTTCGGCCGATGGTCAGGACGAGGAGATGATCGACAACGGAGAAGCCGTCGTGTTCTGGGCGGTCAGGAACGCTGTTTCCATCGCAAAGTTCCCGGAATCGCCTGAGTTCTTTGAACTTTTGAAAGCAAAATTCAGGTGGGGTTGAGAGATGTTCACCGGATTGATCGAAGCTGTCGGAAAGATAGGAGACCTTAAGCCCGCCGGGAGTGGACGGCGTGTGTTCGTTGAGACGAAACTCGAAGTTCATGAAAGCGATTCGGTTGCGGTCGATGGCGTGTGCTTGACGGTGGAGAAGGTCGAACCCGACGGATTTTGGACTTACATGTCGCCCGAAACACTGAGGGTCAGCAAGTTCGGCCGCACACTGTCCATCGGGATGGCCGTCAACCTTGAGCGTGCGCTCGAAGTCGGTGCGCGCATGGGCGGCCATTTCGTGCTCGGACATGTCGATGCAATAGGCCGACTTATCGCTGTCCGACCGAACCGTGAGACCACCGCATGGGAAATCGAAGTCCTCAATCCGAAGTTGGCTAAATATTTGGTCTTCAAAGGTTCAATTGCAGTTGACGGCGTCAGTTTGACGATCAACGAGGTCTATGGGGTCAGGTTTAAGGTTCAGTTGATTCCTTACACATTGGAACACACCACATTCAAGGCCAAACACATCGGCGACATTTTCAACCTTGAGTTTGACATCATTGCAAAATATGTCGAAAAATTTGTAGCAGAACGGGTTGCAAGATGATAAAAACCTTCCATAGCCAATTCAAATCCAACGGAGGAGAGCCAATGATCGATGCAAGAGAACTGGCGGTGACCGAACGAGTCAAATCGATAGAACTTGTCATTCCGGTGGTCAGTGGCAAGGGAGGTGTTGGAAAATCGACTGTCGCAGCTATGCTTGCGATGGCGCTCGCCGAGCGGAGACGGGTCGGACTGCTCGATTTGGACTTCTGGGGTGCATCGCTTCACACACTGCTCGGCGTCGAAATCTCCGAATTTCCGTCCGAAGACAAAGGCATCATCCCGATCGAATTTCACGGCATAAAGTTCATGTCCGCAGCGTTTTACACGCGAAACCGGCCTCTGCCAATTCGGGGCAGCGAATACACCGATGCGTTCCTTGAGCTGATGGCGGTTACGAGATGGGATGACATCGACATTTTGGTCATCGACATGCCCCCGAGCTTGGGCGATCCGTTCTTGAACGCAGTCAAGTATTTGCCGCATGGTAAGTTCGTCGTGGTAACTACGCCGTCAAAATTGTCGATAAATGTGGCACGAAACACTCTGCTTTTGCTCAAAGAACAGGGTTTCCGCATCATCGCACTCGTGGAAAACATGGTCGTCGATCCCGATGAGTCCGAAGCAGAGAAGTTGGTCTCCGAGTTTGAAGTGCCTTATCTCGTTAAGCTTCCGTATTCCAAAGAGTTGGAAAGCGCCATAGGACAGGTGGAAAGGCTCAAACAGACCAAACTTTTTGAAAAGGTCAAGGGGTTGGCGGCAATTTTTTGAATCCACCTGAATTTTTGGCCGACCTTTTTGAATAAAACCGCTGTCCCTTGCTAAAATTTCGATTCCAAAAACTTGGAGGTGTAAGATGTTGGCGTTGTTTGCTTTGTTTTTGGTCTCGCAGGTGGTTTTGAACGAGGTCATGGCGAATCCAAGTGGCCGTGAGACAGGGACGGGCGCTCCCGGAAGACGCAACGAGTTTGTCGAGATTTTCAACAACACATCCGAAACGGTAAACCTAACGGGTTGGAAGTTGGGCGATGACGAGCGCATAAGCCCACTTATCCCCTTCCCCGACTCCTCAATTCTGGAACTTTATCCGAATGTTGTGCTTGAACTTCGACTCCCGCCCGAAGGCTATGCGGTTGTCCTTGACCGTGATTATCTCGATGTCGGAAACGGCTCCTATCCTCAGCCATACGAGTTGCCTCCCGGGACAGTGGTCTTGTCCGTCGAGGGGTCGAGCATTGGCGACGGCCTTGCCAACGATGATCCCCTGTTCCTTTTGGATGAGGTGGACGATACGGTCGATGAATATCCCGCTGGGTTTAACCCGCCGGACGGCGTCTCGATGGAAAGGAGGCTGCCCGAACTTGACGAATGGTTGCTTTCACGGAACGGATGCACGCCCGGCGCAAGGAATTCGGTCTCAGTTCGCTACGATGCCGCACTGATACTTGATGGACTTGCGGTCTCGCCGAACTTTCCTCAGCCGTTCGATGAGATCACCTTGTCGTTTAACCTCGTAAATTTCGGGATTTATGAGATCGGAGATGTGCGCATCTGCTCAAAATTCGCTGAGAGAACCCGATGTCTTCCTTCGGAGGTTATTGCACCGAATGAGACCACATCTTTGCAGATCGACATAGGGGCGTTCGACGAGGGCACCGTCGAAGGTCAACTGTTTTTGACCGCCGAATCAGATGAAATCCCCTCGAATGACACGATTTATATCTCTTTCTCTGTGGGCATATCGGAACTTATCCTCAACGAAATCCTTTACAGCGGCACATCGGAGTGGATTGAACTTTACAACAGGAGCGGCAGGATGATAAATGTCGAAGGGGTCTCTGTGAGGGACAGGAGCGGCAAGAGGAGCGAGGGATGCCCCGATTTTGGACTGGAAGGTCATGGATTTCTGGTTCTGACAGGCGATTCGACCTTTTGCACCTCAAACCCAACGATAAATTGCTTGTATCTCAAGGACTTCCCTGTGCTGAACAATTCGTCGGAAGATGTCGTCATCATGAACTCCGTCGGAATACCGATCGATTCGGTCTCCTACTCCAGCGGATGGGGTGGACGAGATGGTCGTTCGCTCGAACGGATTACGGATCAGGTTCCGGGATGGGACAGATACAACTGGACGGAATCGACCTCGCCGAGCGGGAGCACGCCGGGCACAAAAAACTCGGTCTCCGTATCGTCCGAGACGCCGAGATCGGGCGAGCTGTTCGGGTTTTCGTCCAGAATTATCTCGTCATCCGATGGAATAGCGGTCTTAAACTACCAACTTCCGAATGTGCCTGCGACAGTCAAGATTATGGTGTTCAACGAAATAGGCCAACAGGCGATGCCGACTTTTGTGAAAAATGTGAGCACGCCGACCGGCCAGATATTTTTGGATGTCCGAAGTCTCAAAAGAGGGCTTTACATCTTGCTTTTTGAGGCAGTTGACTACGATGGAGCCGTGTTATCCCAAAAGAAGACTTTCAGTGTGAGATAGAAATTTGTAATCGGTTGAAACACATTTGTGTCGAGAGGCCCGAAATTGACACAAAAAAGTCAGGCCGTCAAAATAGCCCGTCGAAAAATTGGAGGTTTGTCATGATCTGTGTAGTTACAGGAACTAATCGAGGCATCGGGTTCGCACTCACAAAGGAGCTGTTGAGTCGTGGCCATGAAGTCCATGCTACGGCAAGAAATCCAGAACAAGCATCTGGATTGAAAGGTCTTAAAGAGAAATTTGGCGACAAATTGCAGATTTACCAGCTTGACATTGCCGACCACCAATCGGTTAAGCGGTTCGCCGAAGAATTGACCGCAGAACGAATCGACCTGCTGATAAATAACGCCGGCATAATGGACAAGGGCAATCGATTTCCTAACATTTCGATGGCCGATGTCGAGGAGGTCGTCAAAGTTGATGCACTTGCGCATCTTGATGTAACTCTGGCACTTGTCGATAAACTCAAGCATGGGATAAACCCGAAGATCGTGAACATAACATCGATTCTCGGATCGATTGAACTTGTGAAGGATTTCGGCACCGATGCCTATGGCTATCGGATAGGTAAGGCTGCCTTGAACATGATTTCGCGCCTCTTGGCTTTTGACCTGATGCACTATGGGATAAGCGTCTATGCGGTTCATCCGGGCTGGGTTAGGACACGGATGGGCGGCGAGGCCGCACCGATCCTACCGGAGGAGTCCGCGCGCGGCATCATCGACACCGTTTCCAAGCTGACAATCAACGATTCCGGCGGGTATTTCGATTGGCAGGGGAGGCGTCTGCCATGGTAGAACGGATCGCCGGGACAGCACACAACTTGGCGCTCAAGCTCCTTCATGTGCTCCCCGGTTTTCTGTTGCTTTTGCTGAAGCTCGTCGGCGTCGTTCTCATTTTTTACGCAGCCTCATGGGCGAAAAAGCATATAGGCTATCGATTTCTGCTTCCGGCCTTCGCAAGGAAAGGCGCCTATGCCGAAAATGTCGGTCGGGCTGTGATCCATTACACCTTTTTAGGGGTAGCGGTCGTCCTGTCGCTCAACCTGCTCGGTGTCAAACTGAC
>QNDP01000008.1 GCA_003645975.1 Candidatus Hydrothermota bacterium
GAATCACGGATAAGTTTCTCCCATTTCTCCCGCTCTTTTCCGCTGAGTTCGACGCCCATGCCCCTCAGCCGCTCGAAACCCCTATCGACCAGCTTGTCCGTGTATTCACGATAAAGTTCTGCCCTCGAATTGACTTTTTCCAACAGCTCCAAGCCTTTATCGACGACGAGATTGATCGTTGTTTTGAACAGAAGCGGATTTTCGAGGCTCCTGCGGAGGGACGGCCGCCTGCGCTCAAGTCGGTCAAGCGCACCTCTGAAATCCTCAACAAATTTTTGAACCTCATCATCCCCCTTCTGAGGACTTAACGCATTTACCCAGAGCGAGATAAAGTCATCCCGAAGTTGAAGCGGAAGGATGGAAAAGACATCCGAAAAGATGCCCCAAAATGTATCGCTTTTCGCCCAGAAGACCCCATCGCGCATAGCAAGGAGCACCTTCGGCTGCGCCTCATAACCCTTTCTCAAAGCTTCGATCACTTCCTGCTGGACCTGAACACTTGCCTCGTCGAAGGAGTCGAGCAGAATCAGCACCTTTCCGTCTTTCCAGAAGTTTTCAAACACCTGTTCCCTGCCACCCACATCTTGGCCTATGGAGCTTATGAACCTCTTTTTTGCGAGTTCGTAGAGGTCTTTGATCCCCAACGGCTTATTCGGCAAATGGATGAAGACGGGCAGGTAGGGTTCGGCTATGTTGATGGAAACCTTGGACTTCTGAAATTGTTCCATTCCAGCGGCTTGTATCTAAAATCTTCGGATAAGGGCTATAAGGTGTTGAACGGCAAGGAATTTCAAGGTAGTCGTTTTGCCAGCGCCGGGCTTCCCGATCACCAGTCCCATCGGGACTTTCAAAATCTCGTCTATTGACACCACCTTCGGCTCGGAGGGGAGGGGCTGTCCGTGCCGACGGGCGCGTTCCAAGTCCATCACCATCGGCTCAGGCCTTTCTATCGGGGACTGTTTTAGGGGTTTGACCTCTTTCCTGAAATCGAGGTTCACATAAATCTGAGGGACAGGGAACTCCCTGTCGATCTTGAAGATGTCGCTGTTGAAAAGGAACTCGGCATAAGCTTGTAGAACCTTTTTGTCTCCGTCGCTCAACCTTATCATCGGCGCAAATTTTAGGTTATCGGCGATAAAAGTTCAAACGCCAATGACTTCAATGGATGCACGGGGTAGGGGAGTGGTGTCGATTCAGCGTGGGGCAGTCCGCCTTCTCAAAAGGATTCTGAAGGCATAGTTGAATAGGGCGACGAGTGCAAAGAGCGCCACAATTGCGAGCGAAAGCCAAGCTGCCACATCTCCGATTCTTAGGTAGAGCGTATCACCTTCGAGCACAGGCACATCTTCGACAAAAAATCCGTATTTGAAGAGTCCTATCGAGCGCACGATGCGGCCGTTCGGATCGACCACAGCGGAAATCCCTGTCTTAGCAGACCTCACAAGGAATCGTCCTGTCTCAATCGCTCTAAACCTTGCCAGCTCAAAATGAACCATAGGTCCGAGCGTCTTGCCGAACCATCCGTCGTTCGTAACATTGACGAGGAGCTCGGCGCCGTTTTGGACCTCTTTGCGCGCAATTCGTGGAAAGATCGACTCAAAACAGATCAAAACGCCCAACTTGGCCTTCCCGATGTCGATCGGTTCGAGCGAATGTCCGGGTCGGTAATCGCTTTGACCGAGATCGATCCTTTTCAGGAAATCGATCCGCTCCTCGAACGGTAGATGTTCGCTGAACGGCACGAGTTGGACTTTGTAATACCTACCGATCAGTTCGCCGTTTGTATCGACGACGAAAACTGCGTTGTAGATCTCACGGCTCTGATCCGAGAAGTCGGCGGAGCCGAAAAGGACGGGCGCCCCGATTCGGCGCGCCATCTTCCTGACATAGTTCTGCGTGCGTTTCGACAGCCGATAGAATCCCGGAAACGCAGATTCTGACAGGATCACGATGTCCACATCTCTTTCTCTGACGGAATCAATTAAGCTGTCGAATGCTTTGACCGTTTCGCCCCACTCTTTTGGATCGTAAAGTGCTCTTGGCAAGACATTTGGCTGCAAGACCGCCACCCTGACGGTGCGCACATTCCCATCATTCCAAGACTCGTGATCCATGAGACCGAATCCGACGAGATGCAGCAGTGCGACAACGATCAACCACGAGACTCCCAAACGCTTAGAGCGCAGTTTGACCACCTTATACGCCCAATAGTTCATGAAGACGACGAGCCAAGAGACGCCGAAAGGCCCTATGATAGAGGCAAGTTTGGCTATCGGCAGGTCGCCAAGCTGGGTCGCCCACATGGGCAGCCATGGGAAGCCTGTGTCGCTCACGCTCCTGAGCCATTCCATTGCGACCCAAAGGGAAGGAAACAGCAGCCAGTCGCCCCAACTTCTGTGATCCGACTTCGAGAACAGCCAGCCGAAAACGGCATAGTAAATTGCAAGGTAAGCGCTCAGAGCGACATAGCCGAAAAAGATGGCGATTTTGTATCGAGCTTCGATCTGCAAGTAGTTGATGAAATAGAGGTTGGCAGCGAACAGGGCGAATCCGGCCACAAAAAATTTAAAAAAAGGTCGGCCGCGCCCCGCCGACACCATCAGAGGCATCAAAGCTATAAACCCGACGATCGGCAGGGACAGCGGCGGAAAAGATAGGAAAAGGGCAAAAACACCGAGCAAAATCAATGTGAAGTCTATCTCTGCCAATCTCTTGTCGATTTTAGACACAAAAAAGTTCAACTTTTCAGCAACTTTCAACAAAAACTTTGTGAAATTGAAACGGCCCACTTAAGTTTTTACTTCTTGATCTCTTCGGGCAAAAGTCTGAAGGAGTCTGCTGGCACTTCGTAGAACAAGATTTCTGCATCTTTCAGGGTATTCAGGTAGCGCTGGACGGCCCCGAAATCCACCTCATCGTATTTCTCGAATGTCGGCAGAGGTATAACGACCGTGTCCGGAAGTTCAAACTCGCTTCTGAGGATTGCGACCGCACTGTCAGGGTTTTTGCGGATAAAATCGACGGCCATGTTGAGGGCGTTGATCACGCGTCTGGTGGCTTCCCGTTTCAATTCGAGGTTGGCAATGGATGTGAAGATCACACCATCCGGAAGAGGGGACAAGAGTTTTTTCTCGATCACACCGTCTTCCAACACCTTAGCGCCGCTTTTGATCAGGATAGTCCTGTAAGGTTCAACTGCGATCACAGCATCAAGTCCCATGCCTTCCTCACTGAATACGGTCGGCATCTCGCTGCGCATCAATGCGATCATTCTTACAGCGTCGGCGTTCACACCCTCTTTTTTGAGGATGTAAGTGAACAACTGGTCATGTTTGGTATCTCTGAGAAAACCAACGGATTTGCCTTCGAGGTCTTTGTAACTCTTGATCTTTGAGTCGGGGGAGACCAAAAGTGCTGTGTAAGGCATGCTGATTGTCGATGTTGCGTTTATGACGACTCTGTATGCGCCTGGACGGTCTTTCGCCCTGAAAGCGAAGAATCCCCAATCTGTTCCAATGCCTGCTATGTATTTGCCTTTGAGGACATCGAGGACATCCTCGCCAGGTTTGGCCGGCTCCTTCATGTTGTCGATGATGACCTTAAGTGAGTCGAAATAACCGTTGGCCTTCGCCACAAACACAGGCAACGCAGTTATATCTGCACGATAGACAAGGTCTGCATGGACTTCGCGCCGTGCCCGTAATTTTGGCTGAATCAGAATGTAAATTAGGACGGCCGCAAGAACCACATTCACCACGGTCAAGATTTTTCTTAACATCGCCACCTCCTTTTCAATTTTTTATGCCCTTTGGATTATATTGAAACCTCAAGGGTTATGTCAATTTAGCGTCGGCTATCGGTAACTTTGTTTGTGATGAAGGATTTTGTGTGAAAATTGGGCTTTGCTGACGAGAAGCTTGACCGCTGATGTTTGGGGAATGGCCTCCGCCCCGCACAGGTGAAGGTGTAATTTCATGCCAATTAAGAACTTAAGGCAAAAACGGCGATAAGGTTGAAGGGGCGGAGAGGGCGGCGTCTCACAGTATCGAGGAGTTCGATGTGTTAAGTCCATGATTTTTCGTAGGAACGGTCGGGCAACCCCTTTTCAAATTTCCGTAATTAAACTTATGTTAACTAAAGGAAAGCTGGACTCCGATGTCGCTCAAAATTTTAGATTTTTGGCTGCAAAGGCAATAAAATGAATGCCCAATTTTTCGGAAAGGAGGTAAAATTCTCGATGAGACGGATTCGTGGAACGATTCGTGTGGCTGTGGTCCTTATGGGCTTGGCAGTTCCTTTGTTCGCCAGATTCAAACCAGAAGCTTACAGCAGCGCATCTGACCTGTTCCATGCCTCAAAAATAGCGTTCAATCAGGGCAAGATAGACGATGCGATCAAAGGTTTTCAGAGCCTCGTGTATCGGTTCCCTGCCGACGAATACGCCGACGATGCGCAATACTATCTGGGTCTGTGCTACATGAAGAAAAAAGACTACTCATCCGCTATCAACGAGTTCCGCATCCTGCTCGAAAGCTATCCTTACAGCGAATGGGTCGATGAGACCATCTTGATGATGGCTACGGCTTATTTTGAGAAAAGCCCGTCGCCCGACCGCGATCAGACGGACACCGAGACGGCACTTGAGCTTGCACGCCAGTTTTTGATCAAGTTTCCACATTCAGAGCTCAGGGCTGAGGCCGAGTCGCTGATCTTGAAATGTAAATCGAAATTAGCACGCAAGTTGTTGATAGCCATAGACACATTTGTGAAGCTGGGCAAATACAAGGCCGCAGAGGTTTACCTCGACATCATCGATTCAGAATATCCCGATGTCCCAGAGATTTGGGATGCAAAATATTATCGTGCATTGGTTTATTCAAAAACGGGTCGGGTCGATGAGGCGGAAGACATTCTCACCCAAATACTTGAGGATAAAAATGCGCCTCGAGAAGTCCGTGCAAAGGCCGGCGCTTTGATCTGGAAGGTCAGGGGATGATCCGCAGAAAAATCGGCATATTTGGAGGGCGTTTTGATCCGATTCATATGGGGCATCTTATTGTGGCACAAGATGTTGCTGAAAAGGTCGGCCTTGATCTCATCGTCTTCCTCGTCAGCTTTCACCCTCCGCACAAGACCGAGTTTACGCCGTTCCAACACAGGTTCCGCATGGCTCAGCTCGCAACTATGGGCAACCCGTATTTCGTTGCGTCGGACTTCGAGAGAAGACTAAACCTTGCAAAAAGTTACACCGTGCTCGTCATGGAGAAACTCCGCAATGAATTCCGAGACTCAGACCTGTATTTCCTCATGGGGATGGATCAGTTTCTGACTATGGAGAGCAGTTGGCACAAACCCGAACGGCTGTTTGAACTTGCGAAGGTCATCGTGATGCAGAGGCCGCCGATTCAGAACACCGCATTTGCGTATTCACGATTTTCCGAGAAGGCGATATTCGTCAAACAGAGGCTTGTCGAGGTCTCATCGACCGAGATAAGGGAGCGCGTCAGGCGCGGGCTTTCGATAAAATATCTTGTGCCACCGCAAGTTGAGCGATACATTTACGAACATAAACTTTACGGAGCGAGGAGATAGCCATGAGAATCTCTAATTATCAAAAACTTGTCGGTTTTTCCGTCCTTTTGGCGATAGTCGCAATTTCCGGGTTCACCACAGCGTTAACCCGTGTGTCTATCCCATCGTTTGGATTCGGGTCCAAAAAGATAGGCTATGTGAAAATCGAGGGTGCGATTGCCGATCCACAGCCGATAGTCGCTTGGCTCGAGCAACTTCGTGAGGACGACGATGTCGCTGCTGTAATCGTGCGCATCAATTCACCCGGCGGCTCCGTCGCAGCGGCTTACGAGATTCTCAACGCATTGAAGCGGATCCAAGCCAGAGGCAAACCTGTGGTTGTTTCGATGGGAAATGTCGCTGCTTCAGGCGGTTACTACATTGCATGTCATGCCGACAAAATAGTTGCGACACCGGGCACACTAACAGGTTCGATCGGCGTCATCATGGAACTCCCTGATGTGTCAGAGCTTATGGACAAGGTCGGCATCAGGGTCAATGTCATAAAGTCCTCAAATTACAAGGATATAGGCTCACCTTTCAGACCGATGAATCCAGATGAGCGCAGGCTCCTGAAGGACATCGTGGACGAGGTTTACAACGATTTTGTCGATCTCGTCGCGGAAGGACGCAACCTGCCTCGAGATTCCGTCGAAAAGATCGCTGATGGGCGCATATTGACCGGAAAACAGGCCTACGAATATGGACTCGTCGATACACTCGGCGATTTCCTGACCGCATATAACATCGCCAAATCTCTGGCGAATTTGAGGGGCAAACCGCCGCTGAAAAGGCCGAAACGCCGCAGGGTCACCCTGCTCGACCTCCTGCTGCACGAGGTTCGGACATGGATGACCGTGTGGCCTAAGCTCGAATACAGGGTCGCACTCGACGAGGTAGGTTCATGACACTCAGAAGGTTGAGGATCATCCATATCGCCACTGCGTTCCCAAGATGGAAAGGGGACACACCGTCGATTTGGGTCGCACAGATGCTTCAGCAGCTCTACAGACGAGGACACAAGGTCGCTGTCTTCACATCGTCGTATAAGGGACTTGGACATCAGTTCTTCGACGGAATCGAAGTCTTCAGGTTTCGATACGCACCCGCTCCGATCGAAACTTTGACACACGAATTGGCGGTCCCGGAGAGGCTTAAGCAGAGCCGAAAGTATCTGCTTTTGATCCCACCCTACCTCATTTTTGGCCTCACAGAGGCCGTCAGATTTGCGTTCCGAAAGAGATACGACATAGTCCATGTCCATTGGCCTATTCCGCATGTGCTCTTTGGAATGCCGATGAGTTCGATTTGGAAGTGCCCGATCTTCCTGTATTTTCACGGAAGCGAACTGAATCTTTTGAACAAATTGCCCGATCCGTTCAAACTTTTTTTCAAAACATTGTTCAAGCGTGCTGACGGGGTCACGGTCAACTCGAGCTTCACCAAAAAACGCACCGAAAGGCTGGAACTGGGGATCCCGATCGAGGTCGTGCCTTTTGGCAACCCACACCTTGAGGGCGAGATGTTCAAATTTCACGGCATCGAAAAGAAGCGGATCCTTTTTGTCGGGCGTTTGATCGATGTCAAGTCGCCTCAGACGCTTCTGATGGCCTTCAAGCTCCTAAAAGATCGATATCCGGATGCAACTTTGACATTCGTCGGCGATGGTCCTCTCAGGCGGACGCTGGAGGAGATGGCCGAAAGGCTCGGAGTGTCAAATTCTGTGTTCTTCAGGGGATTTTTGGGTGGACGAGACCTCGAAACCGCATATCTCAACGGCGACATCTTCGTGTTGCCATCGACCGTTGACAAAGCAGGACATACTGAAACTCTTGGCGTTGTGGCGATAGAGGCGTTGTCATACGGCCTGCCGGTCATAGCTTCTCGGGTCGGAGGAATCCCGGACATAGTCATAGACGGGAAGACCGGCCTGCTGTTTCAACCTGAGAATCACAGAGAACTCGCGGATAAAATCAGCTTTTTGATCGAACATCCCGATTTTGCAAAAAAGCTTGTGGAGCAGGGACAAGCACATGTCCGATCCAACTTTGCTTGGGATATTGTGATCGACCGACTTGAACGGCTTTACTACAAGTCGATAGCCGAAAGGCGCCGATTTTGAGGCGAATTCCTTGCTTTTTATGCCACTCCCCTACTCTACAACATTTTGATCTCCAATGTGTTGCCGTCCCATCCGTTGAAATTTGAACTTTTGTGCCTCAATAATCCAATGCCCATTCTCAAAATCACTTCGGAGGTTTTCGACATGTGTGGAATAGTTGGTTACATAGGCAACAAAGATGTGGGCTCAGTCGTCCTCGTTGGTTTGGAAAAACTTGAATATCGGGGATATGACTCTGCTGGGATAGCGGCTGTGGAAAAAGATGGCCTTTTTGTGAAAAAAAAGATGGGTAGGTTGAGCAACCTTTACGCTTTGCTGGAGAACCGAAGGATTGACGGGCACATAGCCATAGGGCACACAAGATGGGCAACTCATGGAAGGCCGTCCGACGAAAATGCCCATCCACACACCGATTGCAAAAACCAGATTGCAGTCGCACACAACGGCATCATCGAGAATTTCAAAGAACTTCGCTCAGAACTGGAGTCAAAAGGTCATAAGTTTTTGTCCGAGACCGACTCCGAAGTCATCCCGCATCTGATCGAGGAGTATTACGATGGATCGCTTTTCGACGCCGTTCTCAAAGCGATTCAAAGACTCGAAGGCGCTTTCGCCATAGCCGTCGTCTCATCGCTTGAGCCGGATGTCCTGATAGGTGCACGGAAGGACAGCCCATTGATCGTCGGCGTCGGCGACGGCGAGATGCTTCTGGCATCTGACATCCCTGCAATCGTGTCGCATACCCACAGGGTCATCATCCTCGACAACGGCGAGATAGCTGTTTTGAAAAAGGACGGCTATCAGATCTTCGATTTCAATGGACAAAAACGCGAGAAGGCCGTAACGATTGTGGATTGGGACGCCAAATCCGTTGAACTTGAGGGATTTCCGCATTTCATGCTGAAGGAAATTTTCGAGCAACCCCATGTCATCGAGGCGAATCTGCATCAGTATCTCCGAAACAACGAGTTTATGCTCCTGAAAGACACAAACTTGCGAAGATTGTTGATGAACAAACGGTCGATTTTGATAGAGGCGTGCGGCACATCGTTCCATGCGGGCATGGTCGGGCGATACCTGATCGAGAAATTGGCCAAGATAGACACACGGGTCGAATTCGCATCGGAATTCAGATACAGGGAGCCTGTCATAGACCAAAATGTGCTTATCATGGCCATAAGTCAGTCCGGTGAGACAGCGGACACACTTGCAGGCGTTAGACTTGCGAAAGAAGCCGGCTTGGAAGTCCTTTCGATCGTCAATGTGAGGGACAGTTCCATCGCCAGAGAATCGGATTATGTGATTTACACCAATGCGGGTCCCGAGATAGGTGTCGCATCGACAAAGGCTTATACGGCACAGATCTTGATCTTGACGCTTTTGGCGTTGGAGCTGGCCGTGTTGAAGGGACACATAACCGAAGAGGATGCAAAGGGTTACGCTGATGAGCTGCGCCTGCTGCCCGGAAGACTTGCGCAGATACTCGAAAAGGACGCCCAAATCCAGCATCTCGCCGAAAAATACTACAATTTTAACAATTTCATGTTTCTCGGCAGAGGGATCAACTACCCGACGGCACTGGAAGGCGCATTGAAACTCAAAGAAATCTCCTACATCCATGCCACAGGTTACGCATCTGGTGAGATGAAACACGGACCCATCGCATTGGTCGATGAGAACATGCCTGTCGTGTTCGTCAACCCCAAGACATCGGTCTATGAGAAGGCGCTGTCGAACATGAAGGAGATTGAAGCGCGCGGCGGCCGAATAATTTCGGTAGTTACCGAAGGCGACGAGAAGGCGCCTGAGATCTCCACCGATGTGTTTTACATCCCGAAGACCGATGAACTTCTGACACCAATAGTTTCAATTGTGCCGCTTCAACTCTTTGCCTACCATGTGGCTGTGCTGCGTGGATGCGATGTCGATAAGCCGAGAAATCTTGCAAAAAGTGTTACTGTTGAATGAGTTATCAAAAGAAAAGAGGCGGCCTTATCGGCCGCCCGCTCGTCTTACACATCTCCGTTTTTTAAAACCTTAGGGGGTTACCAGATAGACAATGCCCCAAGTTCTGGAGTCGTAGGGAGCCGATGTATCGGCAATTGTTTCTCGTGTAAGGACATCGAAGAACAGATGTGTGACGCCGGGTCTGTTCGGCGCAAGGAACGAGCGCCTGTAACAGCCCAGAGTCGAATCGTAGAACATTTTGAGCCTCCTGAACTTTCCGCCAAGCCAGATATGCAGATAGGCTAAGACACTGGACGGCGTCCACTCAGGAGTGCTCGCCCAAACATAAGCTGTAATCGGCGTCAATTTGGCCACTTTCAAAACTTCATCGACTGTTGCAGGCTCCAGTGGATCGGTTATCACCGTGTCTATGAGCCCGTCATTCACGACCAGCCTGATACTGTCGATATTAACAGTGTTGTAAGGTATTGAGTAGAGCGAATGTCCTGATGCGGCATAGAGCCGCCAGCCGCCATAATGGGCTGTGTCGGTGTCCCTGACGAACTCGAAGATGCGCGTGAGCGTGTCCTCAAACTGTTTTTCATGCGTGTAAAGCAGGGAGTCCGGTGGCATGATGGCTGCGACAAATAGCTTTCCATCGACTGAGCCTGTGAGCGTTACAATCGCAGTGTCCTCAGAGACGAAGTTTATATCGACCGAGATGTCCCTGTCCTGCGGTCTGCGGAACCATTTGTAAAGCACTGGCGGGGTCTTCAACCCGACTCCGAGTGTGTCCAAAGTGTCGCCCTCCTCCTCGCCTGCAGCAGCATAAACCGAGATCCATCCTTCTGGGTCGGCATTTATCAGGCTCATAATGTTGTCATAGGCCGTATCTTGCCCACCTTCCTCTGTCTTGCTGCATCCCAAGACCATCAAGGCCATCGTTGCTAAGATTATGAGTGCCAACTTCTTCATCGTTTCACCTCCTTTGTTTGCACTCATTTAGAGTTCCGTTTGTTCCATCCGCCACTTCAATTGTTTTATCGAATGTTGACCATTAAAATTTTTGAAAGCTTTTGGAGAGACCTCAGAGGTTGGTGGTGGAAGCTTATTTTTCATGTTTTTCTTCTGTATGCGTTAAATTTACGATCCTCTCTTGGACAAAATTTTGGAGAACCCTGAAGGTATCTGAGAAATATGTAAGTTGATGTGCAAACGGCTTTTATTGCTCAAAAACAAAGTTGTAAGGCCATCGGAGTGGTTTATCGTTGTTGGGCTTTTCGTCTTGCAGAAGGCCGATCGCTTTTCGTTCAGTTGTTTTTGAAGACTACTAAGAGACAGAATCAAATATCACAAAGTCGTCTTGGGAGGTGAATATGGACAGAAAACGTGTCATCATAATGGGCGCTGCTGGCCGTGATTTCCACAACTTCAATGTGTATTTCCGAGACAATGAGGAATTTGAAGTCGTAGCGTTCACAGCCACACAGATCCCGGATATCGAAGGCCGCAGATACCCCCCGGAGCTCGCTGGCAAGCTATATCCCGATGGTATCCCGATTTACGCTGAGGACGAGCTTGAGGAGTTGATAAAAAAGCTGAATGTGGACATCGTCGTGTTCGCTTATTCCGATGTCTCGCACGAATATGTGATGCATAGGGCGTCGAGAGTCATCGCTGCTGGAGCCGACTACTGGCTCATGGGCGCCAAAAGAACGATGCTCGAATCGTCGAAGCCGGTCATCGCAGTCTGTGCGGTGAGAACAGGATGTGGCAAGAGCCAGACGACTCGGCGTGTGTCCGACATCCTCAAATCTTTGGGTTACAAAATAGCCGTGATTCGACATCCCATGCCATACGGAAACCTCGTCGAACAGGCCGTCCAAAGGTTCGCATCTTATGATGACCTCGAACGATACAAGTGCACGATCGAGGAGCGTGAGGAATATGAACCCCATCTCGATAGAGGAAATATCGTCTATGCAGGCGTTGACTACGAACGAATTCTCCGTGAGGCCGAAAAGGAAGCCGATGTGATCCTTTGGGACGGCGGAAACAACGATCTCCCGTTCTACAAACCTGACATCCATATCGTCGTCGCCGATCCACACCGACCCGGACATGAACTGACATACCATCCCGGTGAGGCGAATTTGAGATTGGCCGACATAGTCGTGATCAACAAGATCGACACGGCTTACCCTGAAAACATCGAACTTGTGCGCAACAACATACGGAGGGTCAATCCGAATGCGGAGATAGTCGAGGCGGCTTCGCCGATCTTTGTGGAAGGCGGGGATCAGATTCGTGGCAAGCGTGTGCTCGTCGTGGAAGACGGTCCCACACTCACACACGGCGAAATGAGCTATGGAGCTGGCTATGTGGCCGCAAAGAAGTATGGAGCTGCGGAAATAGTTGATCCTCATCCCTATGCGGTCGGCTCCATCCGTGAGACTTATGCCAAATACCCACAGACAGGCGCCGTGCTTCCGGCCGTTGGTTACTCTGAAAAGCAACTTGCAGAACTGCAGGAGACGATAAACGCCACACCGGCCGAACTCGTCGTGGTCGCAACACCGATAAATCTGGGGCGCGTTTTGCAACTCAACAAACCTTATGTCCGTGTGAAATATGAACTTCAGGAGATCGGGTTCCCAACCTTAGAGGAACTTCTGCGAGTCAAACTCTCAAGAATTTCAAAGTAAAGTGCTGATCGAGATGGCTCCACTCCCCCACCCCACGATCTTGGTGTTCATCAAAGGGTGGGGGTATTTTTCTACAGAGTCGAGATGTTAGACCCAAGAATCAAACGAGGCATAAAAATCACCGTCCTGTCGTTCACGGCTGTATCCCTTTTGCTTCTTGCGTTTACAATTGACCGCAGAACCTTTGAAACACTCGGTCACTTCAATCTGGAATATTTTCCGATCGTCGTTCTGCTGTGGTTCGCCTATCGGTTCTCTGATGGGATGGTCATCAAATCGGTTGCAAAATTACTGGGACACAACCTCTCTCCTTTGAAGACATTCCAGATTGTCCTTGTCGGTGTGTTCCTTGCAGCGGTAACCCCATTCCAGATAAGCAGCATTCCCGTTCAGATTTACATGTTGCATCGTGAGGGGTTGGATGTGGGCAAAGCTACGGCCGTGATCGTGGCGCGAGGTGCACTCTTCTATCTCGCTCTCCTGCCGTTACTTCCGTTCATAGTCTATTCGCTGGGAATCTCATCGAACTTTATCGGAAAGATCCTCGTGGGCTATTTCACTTTCACGATTTTGACCGTTTTTATCCTTTACTTCATCTCGGTCTCAAGGCCTGATCTGATTCTAAAACTGATCCCGCAGAAACTTGCGAAAGTGAAGGTATTTGTGCTTCAGGAGACGGCCAATCTGCGTGAAGGCATAAAAGTTCTTCTCCAATCAAAAGACACATTGTGGGTCTCTCTGTCCCTGATGTTTTCCATAACATCGATAATCTTACTCGGCGCAACCGCTCCGTTCATCCTGAAAGGGTTAAACCTTCCACCACAACCTTTTCGTTCGATGCCAGCACTTATCCTCATGTATAGCAGTATGTTATACACTCCAACGCCGGGCGGTGTCGGTGTCGCTGAGACGATAGCCGCAGCGCTGTTCTCACCAGTCTGTCCAAAGCACCTCATGGGAATCTTCATAATCCTTTTGCGCATATTCACTTACTACCTTGGTGCGCTCGTAGGTGGGATCATATTTTTCCACCAATCTTTCACCATTGAACAAATCGATAAAACTGACCGCTCAAGCTTCGATGTATCAGCAGATTAGTTCTTCTGCTTCACAAGAGCGAAAAACAAGCACAATTGCTGACAAGACCAAGAGAGAAAGAGTTAACGGCCTCGAAAGTGCACGCCATCCCATGACCAAAAGTGTTCTTTGAAGGTTATATGCTCGGCTGTCTGACCCAAGATCACCCCCAAAACCACAGGCATGGTCGGGAAGTTATACCGCCTGAGTATCCATCCGATTATGCCGAAGGCAAGGCATAGCCACACATGATGGATCCCAGCGGCTCTGATCGAGGTCTCAAAAGTTTCGAGCGGCCTTTCCGGAATGTTTGAATTGTTTGACAATCACTCGATTTTGCATTCGATTTTTCAAAAAAAACTATTCCAAAGTTCCGAGATTTTGTTAGAGTGTGCGATAAAATTTCAAGAGATTCTGATGGTCGATCTAAGTTCGCAGTATAGTTTAGATTAGCACTAAAAATGCAGAAACTAAGATGAACAAAATAGTTAACCAACGCAAATTTTATTGCATCTTAGTGCCACTTGCCTTATTCTCAACACCTTACGAAGAAGCGGAGGTGAAAATGGCAAAGATTTATGCAATTCCAGAACTTTGCACAGGATGTGGAGAATGTGTCTCTATATGCGCTTTTGGCGCAATAAAGATAGTGGATGGATTGGCGACTTTTAACGAAAACTGTGTGCTCTGCGGCGTATGCGTCGATGCATGTCCAGAAAATGCGATTGTGATAGAAGAGGCTGAGAAAGAAGAGCGCCGTGCCGAGACGAAGGAGTTCAAAAATGTGTGGGTGTGGGCTGAGGTTGAGGAGGGCAAACTTTCGAAAGTGGCGCTTGAGATGTTAGCTTTGGGCAGGCAGCTTGCCGACGAACTTGGGACCAAACTCGAAGCGTTACTTCTTGGAGGCGAAGGAGTTTCGAGGTTCGCAGGTGAGCTTATACGGCATGGAGCCGACAGGGTCTATGTCTGGGAAGACCCGAAGCTTGAGCTGTTCCACGATGAGGTCTTCTCGGACGCCATCGTAAAACTTGCGAAGGAAAAGAAGCCCGAGATATTCATTGCGGCGGCGACCACTTTTGGCAGAGCGCTTATGGCGCGGGTTGCAGCCGAGCTTAAGACCGGGCTCACGGCCGATTGCACTGAGTTGAGCATCGATAAAGAGCGAAGGCTGCTTCTGCAGACCCGTCCGGCACTTGGTGGAAATATCATGGCTACAATAACCTGCGAGGATACAAGACCACAAATGGCGACCGTGAGGCCACACATGGTGAAGCCCCTGCCGCCTGATGATGAGCGCAAAGGTGAAA